>DKNL01000199.1:3280-3765 GCA_002474325.1 Opitutales bacterium UBA7389 | reverse complement strand
CGATTCTCGCCGGACGTGCGGACAATGAAATCCGGATCTGGCAGGCCATCCGTGTAAAGGTTTTGTTTGATGTCTTCCCATTTGATGTCCTCCGGATATAGATTCCCTTTCATGGCCTTCTTCATGAGCTCACGCGTGGCATCGACGATTTCGTTTCGCGAGCTGTAGTTCAATGCGAGAATTAGGTGCCAGTTATTGAAATGGCTAGTCGCCTGCATGGCTTGTTTTAATGCGGCTTTGGGTTTCGCAGGCAGTTCTTGAATACGACCTATGGCGTGTAGTTTGATGCCATGCTTTATGAGGGTGTCTGTTTCTCGCATCAGGAACAGTTCGAGTAATTCCATAAGCGCGTTCACCTCAGTTTCAGGACGTTTCCAGTTCTCTGCTGAGAAGGCATAAAGGGTCAGATAATGGATATCCAATTCCTGGCAGGCTTCGATTACGCGGCGGCAGGTCTCTACTCCCTGTCGATGGCCTTTAATGCG
>DKNL01000199.1:540-2933 GCA_002474325.1 Opitutales bacterium UBA7389 | reverse complement strand
CCAGCGGCCGTTGCCGTCCATGATTATTCCGATATGATCAGGTCCGCTCTTTTGGGAGGCTTTGTCGCTCATTTACAAATCGCCAAATGGGAGAAATCGGGACAATCATCGTGACCGCGCTAATTTGCAAGGGTTTATCTATAGCAAATCGGACTGGAACTAATGTCGATATTCGAATAACTAACGGGTTGTAAACCGTGTAACTATTCGAGTGAGAATCGCGTTTCTTGTTTAAGACGTTGGTAGCTGTTAAACTACCTCAACTTAAACCTTTATAATTGAACAATGAAGTCTTGCTCCACCCTAATTGTACCCGCCCTTGCCGTCGGGTTTGCCGCCTACGCAGGCTTTTTGAGCATGGAGAATTCACGCCTGAAAGCGTTGCTTGCTGAGACTCCAAAAGTGGAAAAACCCATCACTGCTGAAAGTGTTGCAGAAGCAGCAGAAGAGGTGGTCGAGATTACAGAGGAGATCGAGCAACCTCGAAGGAGAGACGATTTTTCCGAGTTCGAGAATATGTCGCCCGAAGAGAGGCGAGAAAGATTTGCGGAACGGAGACGCGAGGCCAGAGCGGCTCATTTGGAAAGGGCTCTATTGGCTTTTGAGGACCCGGAGCTGCGGATGGACATGATCGAGCGTCAGATGGAGCGATTGGATCGCGGATACGCCGATTTTTTTAAGAGACTCGGTCTTCCACCAGAAGAAATCGATGCTCTTAAAACCCTGATGGCAGAACGAAATCTGATTCGAATGGAGTCGAGCATGAGAGCCTCAGCTATGACTGACGAGGAGCGAGAGGCGATTCGCGAAGACTACCGCAATCAATTCGCGTCGCTTTCTGAAGATATCGACGCTCTCTTGGGTGAGGAAGATGCCCAGAAGCTGAAACGGTATTCCAATACGCTCCAGTACCGAGGAGGCGTGGAATCGTTTGAGAGAGCCTTGAGCTACTCAGAATCGCCACTTTCCAAGCGGCAGGCTGAAGGGCTCGTAAACGTCTATGCCCAAGTGGACAAAGATTTCGAATACTCGGTTGATATTTCCCAATTACACGGACGTGGTCGAGACCGGGATTCGGCTCCGCTTACGCAGGAATTGGTCGATACGTATTATCTAGAACGGGAGATTTACGATGCAATGCTGCTCGAGGAAGCAGCGTCGGTCCTTAACGAAGCTCAATTGGCGAGCTTAGCCGCTCAGCAGATTTCTGAAAGGGAGCGTGAGCAGAGACAAGCTCAATTGGCCCTAGAAAATGCTAATGTATCTGATGTCCCAGCGGGTGGGTTTCCGCCTGGTCGCGGAGGTTTCGGCGGCGGTCGCGGAGGTTTCGGAGGAGGCCGCGGGGGTCGTTGATGGGGTAGATTAGACTTAATCCTCTTCCGGACGGCTCGATAAATTATAGAATCCTACCGTCTTCGTATATCAATTTTCCGGATACGAATGTCTTGACTGTCCTGCCTTTCAAAGGGCGGCCAATCCAGGGGGAGTTCGCTGATTTGCTATGAAATGATTCGCTGTGGGGCGTCCACTCTAGATTGGGATCAAGAATTGCGACGTCGCCATCCGTTCCCAGGCTCAGATTTCCTTTCTTCAATTGGAGAACCTCGGACGGACGATTGGTAAGTAGTGACAATGTGTCTGAAAGCGGAAGGCGCTTCGAATGATAGAGCTGTTCCAAGGTTACGCTTAGGGCGGTTTCAAGTCCGATAACTCCAAAAGGAGCGTTGTCGAACTCCACATCCTTCTCGTAGTCCGTATGAGGAGCATGCCCAGTTGCTATACAATCTATCGAACCGTCCTTCAGAGCTTCCAGAATGGCAGCGCGGTCTGCTTCGCTCCTCAATGGCGGATTCATTTTGAAGTTTGTGTCGAAACTGCTGATTTCCTTATCCGAAAAGCTCATATGATGAGGGGTGGCCTCGGCGGTGATATTCACGCCTCTCGACTTGGCTCGCCTAATGATGTCTACAGCCTTTTTGGAAGTAATGTGCTGAAGATGAATACGAGCCCCGGTCTTGGCTGAGAGAATGACGTTTCTCGAAACCATGATGTCTTCAGCCTCGGTGGGCGATCCGCGCAGTCCCAATTTGGTGGATATGAATCCTTCATTCATAACGCCGTCCGCCGAAAGAGAATAGTCCTGGCAATGGTCGATTACCGGTATGCCGAACATATGGGCATACTCAACTGCCCGCCGCATCAAGCCGTTGTTTTGCACACAACGCCCGCCATCTGAAATCGCTACTACGCCGGCGTCTCGTAAAGAGCCCGTGGGAGAGAGACGTTCCCCATTGGACCCAACTGTAATACAGCCGGTAGGGAAAACATTTACTAGGGCTTCGCGGCCCACAGCATCCTTGATAAATTGGATAGTTCCCGCCGTATCGGCAGGA
>DKNL01000199.1:0-230 GCA_002474325.1 Opitutales bacterium UBA7389 | reverse complement strand
CCCGCCGTATCGGCAGGAGGATTCGTGTTTGGCATGCAAACGACGCTTGTGAATCCGCCAGCTGCCGCTGCTTGCGTGCCAGTAAGAATCGTTTCTTTGTGCGTTTGGCCGGGAACGCGAAAGTGAACATGTAGATCGACCAGCCCGGGACACACGACTAGCCCGCTTGCATCGATTTGAGTAGCCCTCTCCAGGGAGGCTTTCGAAGGGCGATCTACGATTTTGCCCTC
>DKNL01000025.1 GCA_002474325.1 Opitutales bacterium UBA7389 | reverse complement strand
CTGGTATATTTTATGGACCAGATATCGGTTGGAAAGGCTTCGTAAAGTTGATTGCTGGGGTATTCGTTTTTCCTGTTTCCCAAAAAGAATCATCGAATTAAGGATGGCCAAATCGCAGTCGGCACAACGATTTGTATAAACCTATTTTATGGGACTAGTTGAAGGTGCTTCGACGATTTTTTGTCATTAGAACATCCAACCGATTCGTATCAGCGGGTTGACTGAAGGGCACAGATTGCTAAGCAAACACACTGAAGAATAGAAGCTACTTTAATCTACATCTTGTGCAGAGGTTTCGCTCGATAAAGCCGATTCGTACTTATAGATGAACAGACAAGATGTGGAAACAGAAGAAGATCGCGGAGTCTGTGTTGGCTTAAATCATAAAATAGGCAGAAATTAAGTGAGTATTTATTTATGCGGTAGCACGAATATTCTGCTATTGCTCCGATGTATCCGCTTCGGTGTCGTGGTATCAGAGAGCTTTCAAGTGGCTAAATGCTTAATGAGCGTTCTTATGATGCTCCCAGAGAACATCCCGGCCGAAGTCGCCGTTGAAGTCGCGCCAGACTGCATGGATGTGATTGGCGTTGTTCTGGATGTTGTCGTACTCGATTAGGAAAGTAGGTCCTTGGATTCGATAGTAGTGAGCCTCGCCGATTTCTGGGCTGCCCGCCCAGGTGAAGGTGATCTGATCCATTCCGGTTCCCATCAGCTTGTCGGATCGTTCTTTGGCGAGGGGTGGAGGCATATTACTCAAATAAACGTTCATGATTGCGGCAAGGCCGTCTTTTTGTCGATCGTTCAAGTCAGAAGCAGCGATCCCATAGTTGCTGATTGGATACGCGTTACGATCGTCGCTAGAGTAAATGTCTCCTGGAGCCTTGTCCAAAACGATAGCTTGCTCTCGTTGTTTGTTGCTAAGCGACATAAGAAAGGAGCGGGCTAAATCCTCTTCACTTTTGAGTGTTCGCAATCCCTTGGATGAGCCGGACAAAACTTTCGCTGGGTTGGCTCCCCAGAAGTTGGGCGTTGAAGAGAGTAGGCGGCCGTCGACTATAGTGTAATTTAGAGAGAGGTGGTGCCCTTCAAAACGCCATCCCCAAGCATCCTCGCTTGATGGCTTCCCGAAAATACTGATATAATAAAGCTCTGGATCCCGGTGATCCGAGTTTTCCAATTCGAACAGAACTGTCTCAAGGGCACGAATGTTCTCAACCTTAGAATAGCCCGAAGCGCTCAAGCCCGTTTTAAGCAGTGCGGTGAGTTTCGACTCTTGAGCCTTATTCAAGTCTTTCAAATCAATCCCACTACGTTGACCTACGATTGGCACGAAGTGCCAGTTGGTTCGCTCCCCTTCGGCTTCCATGGGTAGTACGGCTCTAGCGGTCAGCTCTTTGGTGAGGGATCCGATAAAAGCTTTGGCAGCCTTCTCCATGTCTCGAACGACCGGTTCTACGGCTTGAGCAATGCTGCTGACGAGGAGAGCGAACGCGATCAATGCGGTTAATGATAGGAGATTTTTTTTCATACTAATTTGGTTAGACGTATTGGGGGATGGTATTTGGGAGGTTTTCAGATCTTTAGCTCGTTTGCAATCCGTCTTTCGGCTGGTCCCACAATCTGAAAGGATCATCGTGGCGTCTCATCTATTCTAAAAGTAAGGCTTCCATCTCTCTAAGTTTTTCTGCGAAGCGAGGATGGCTGGACAAATTGGTTTGATTTGGTCTGGGCTTGATACCTGTTAGGGCTGTGACTGTCGGGTCATGGTGCTGCTCGATAAATTCGTGGGGGTTCTCCGCTAAATTGAAAAGTTGGGTGACGCGGTGTTTCCCGTCCATTACATCGTATTTGATCAGCTTCCAATCGCCCTTGCGTACAGTTCGGAGACCGGGTCGCGTCTCTGCGCTAAAGACGCCGTACAAGCTATCCCTAATCGTTTGCCGCTTCGTAGCTATTTCCATTTTTGCAGGTGCGCATAGTGTCATAGCCAGCTCTATTAAATACCGCTGGAAGCGTGAAGTTGACAAGATTTGGAGGGACTTTAGCTGGGTCGTCGTTGTGGGGATTGTCGTTCTTGCCTGGCTTGTTGGGAGTATGCCACAACGTGCGTCCAGACATGATCATATGGCGGGAGGGGGTGTAAACGCCGCTAACCCAGGCACCCATGTGGTACGCAGCGTCAAGAACCATCCCTTCTCGGGCTAGTCGATCTATGTTGGGCGAATCCAGACTCGAATCCGGATTATAGATACGAAGATCGAAAGGCGCCTGATCATCGGTAATGATAAAGAGGAAGCTCGGTTTAGACGCACTCTCCGTGAGAGGAGGATCAGCGACTAATAAGGCATAAGGCCAAAAAAGAAGTCCGCTGAATGAGTTGCTTGATCGAGGTCAAAAAGGGGTGGGGATAGGTGTAGCTTCGAGTGATTAAGGTATAAGCCTTAATATGGAAAAAGTTACCGGTTAGTCTAGTATTCCTAAGTCACTCAGAAAGACTTCCGTCTGATCCAACGCTTGGTCGAAAAGATTCAGATCGAAAATGAGATATCCATGCCGGCCTCCTTCGTAGGAAATGAGTTGGCAATGATTGCCTGCTCTCAGCATTTCCTGGGAAAAACGTCTGGCTCCGGCAAAAGGGGTTACGGTATCGCCTGTGCCATGAAGTACCAGTGTTGGAGGCAGGTTTTCACTCACGTTGTCAACCGGAGAAAGCTCTTTCCATCGGTCGCCGATCTTTTCGTTTCCGTATCCACCGATCGAGGTGTCTATCACGGGATAATAGAGAACCATGATGTTCGGAGATGGTGAGATAGACAGATCGTCCGACGAGGCGTTTACATCGTCGAATAGAGCGGTGCTGGCTGCGAGATGGGCCCCAGCAGAGCCTCCGCTTACGATGAGCTTGTTTGGATCGATTCCCATTTCGGAAGCGTGAGCTCGGGTGTAGCGTATCGCCGAGCGGGCGTCTTTGACGCAGTCGAAAACAGTTATCCCTCCCTCTTCGTTCATTAGGCGGTACTCGACGCTAATTCCAACGAGACCCAACCGAGCGAAATGATCTACGAAGGGATAGAAGCGTCTAGGAAATCCACCGGTCCAGCCACCTCCGTGAAAGGCTACGAAAGCCGGCCGTGTATCGGAATTCTTGTGATTAGCAGGATTGAAGATGCGCAACTCGAGTTCTTTGTCTCCCACAGTTTTGTAGGTAACAACAGATGAGGGCTCAAGCTTAGCCGCGATTGGCTCGAGCGGTCGAACTACCGCGCTTTGCTGGCTATGCAGGGTCTGCGACACGATTGATAGTAGAAGGATCGTAATAGCTAGGGACTTAAAGTTAGGCATTCTTATCGATCCGATTGCGTCGAATTCTCTGGCAGACTGATGATAAAGAGTTGCCGAGTCGGATTGGTGTCTCCGACGAGGCCCGGGACCAGAATTTTCGTTCCGCTGCGATTCCAAGCCGGGGAGGGGTCTTGGCGCAAGTCGCCGGAGATCCATTGCCCGATGTCGAAACCCTGTGATCGGATTAGCTCTCCATCGGAGCGTCGATAGAAGTTGTAGAAATTCATTTTCTGCTCTTTGTCCTTGTGGCCATTGACGAACCAGTCCCCTTGTGGCGAAAGTGCAATATCGCCCTCGGGGTTAGGGAAGATGGCGTTGTCGCCAATTTGTCCAACGACTAGTTCGCGGTTTACGTCATAAATTACTTGACGCGTATCCATGGCTCCAATCATACGATGGCCGTAGTCCCATTCTGGATGCCCGCCAAAGAAATGCTTCAATCGCTTAAGGCCGGTTCCATCGGGATTTATGACGAAGGGGGCATTGATACGCGGATACTTGCCTTTATTTCTGCTGCTGCGCCAACCGGCCCGGGCGAAGAAAAAGATTCGGTCCCCATCGCGATTCCAAAGGGTATGATTGATGAACAGTTCAAGCTCATCGATATGCGGTTCTGTTTTTCGAATCTCCGCCGCCATTTGTTCAAAGGAAACAAGCAGGGATTGCGTGCCCGTCCTCGAATCGACGATAAAGATCCCATCGTCTTTTGGATGATTAACTCCTATCGTCCAGTCGTGGGCATCGTTATATCCAGTGACAGGACGAAGCCGAGACATGCGGGCATAGTTGATAGCCGCGAACGCGCCTCCGGTTTGTTTTACTCCGCTATTGCCTACTGGATTGTCGCGAGACCGAAATTCTTTAACCCGCTTTCGCTTTTTGATATCATAGAGCACTGTGAATATTTTTCCGGATTCGGGATCACGGTCATTGAAGAAAAATTGTGTGGCTGGAAAGTCTGGATTCCAGTAAAACATAGTGCCTTGTTGCGGATTCCAGCCCAGCGACTGGTCCACGACTTCGATCTCATAATTGTTTTCTGTGTCGATTAAAAGGACATCCGCCGGTTCTCCTTTACCGGGGAGATGGTCCTGGAAAGTAGACCGAAGAGCGACGATATAGCGATCGTTGCCGTTCCAAGGAATGTTTTGCACGTGGCCAATGTATCCAAAAAAATGATGATTGGGGCCTTGAGTAATCTGTTCGACTTTCAGTTCGGCGAATGCGGTTGCGCTCGCAACAATAGCAACTGCGGTCGCCAACGTTTTCTTGAAGAGATTTCTCATTGTTTGGATTTGTGTCATCTGTCCTTCTTTTTCGGATCTCGGTATCCCGCGCTTCCTGGCCCCCAAAGTGGGGCGACGAGTTCGCTCTCCCAATCGTCCAAATGCGCACGCAGACGCGCTAATATCTTGGGATGCTCTGTAGAAAGATTGTTTTTTTCTCCGACATCGGTGGAGAGATCGTATAGTTCAGGCGAACCATCAGGATTGTTCCTATTGAGCAACTTCCATTTGCCTTGCCTCAATGCGATCGGCCCCTCGATTCCGTGACGGCGCCAGTAAAGCGTTCGATTTTCAAAAGCCCCTTCAGAAGCTCCAAACAAAGGTATCAAACTCTGGCCATCCAATCGCCAGTTTTCCTCAATGGATTCACCGGCTGCTTGGAATAGAGTAGGTAGCAGGTCCATGGTAATGACGGGAGAGTTTATAACGGTACCTGGTTCAATAACGCCTGGCCAGGCCATGGCCCAGGGTACGCGAATTCCACCTTCATAGAGGGAGCCTTTGTGGCCTCGCAAAGGGTAGTTGCTAGTCGAGTCTTTCCCGCCAGGTCCGCCATTGTCGTTGGTGAAAACGACGATTGTATCATCGTTAATGCCGAAATTCTCGATGGTGGCTAATATGCTGCCGACGTTGTCATCCATGGCTACAACTAGGCCAGCGTAGTTTCGGCGAGCATCGTGTTCAATGTGACCAATGCGTTGGGCGTCGTAGCTGCTTTTGCGTGGTTCTAAAGGTCCGTGTGGAGCCGTAAAGGATACAAAGAGGTAGAACGGATGATCCTTATTGGCCTCGATGAAGTCGCAGGCGGCTTGTCCCAGCCTATCGGTAACGTAGCCGTATTCTTCGGTGGGCGCACCGTTGTTCTGAATCACGCGATCTTTGGTAATCTTCTTTAAGGGATAATAGCTTCGCGATCCCTGTAGCAGACCGAAGAACTCATCGTATCCTCTCTTGTTTGGGTGGTAGGCTTCCGGATAGCCGAGATGCCATTTGCCGATTAGCCCAGTTTTGTATCCAATTTCCCGTAGACGTTTGACCCCGAAAGTTTCTTCTAAAGGTAGCCCAGATTGAGTGCCGGGCGGCAAATTGGTCTCATGCCCGAAACGCTCTTGATATCGCCCCGTCATGATTCCGGCTCGAGAAGGCGAGCAAACTGCGGCCGTGACGTATGCATTGGTAAATCGAGCCCCAGCTTTAGCAATGCTGTCGATGTGGGGCGTCAGATTTTTGAAATCGGATCGGGCATGCTCTTGAAAGCCGAAATCCGCATAACCAGAATCGTCGGCGAAAAGGACGACCATATTTGGCACACGAGCAGCCAATCCGTTG
>DKNL01000085.1 GCA_002474325.1 Opitutales bacterium UBA7389 | reverse complement strand
CATCGACAATCTGGGCATCGATATAGGTGGCTAGCGTCCCATCGGGAAAGCGGATCCATTCACCCATCTGCATGATTTCATTCGGTAGGCCAAGCTGGATGGGGTTTTGAATGATGTCTCCGCTCTCAAGATCTACGCGAACGATTTCCAGCACGGCTCCATTGTCGCGGGCATGTGACTTCCCGCGCTTGTAGGACAACAACACTTCGTTTTTGCCCGTCTCAGCAATGGCCGGAAAAGCCAGGTAGTCCAACCCCTCCATTCCGCGGTACGATACCAATGTTTCCTCAATTCGAAACTGCGGTCCTAGGGGTATCGATACTGTTGGCTCCGCTGCAAAAGAGAAGCAAGGTAACCATAGGCAGATGAGATAGAGGGGATTCCTGATTTTCATAAAGCTTACTTTTCGGTTAAACGAGGCAAAGGGCACAGAATAATCCAATGTTTCTTTGTATCTGTTGCGTGGGGGATACCCTAAGCTTTGACGACGTTTATCATGTTTTTGCTTTAGAGTCAATTAGTAGAGGGGGCAATGTTTGAGTGTTGCCTAGCGGCATCTATTACCATCTCCTCGAAGGTCCATTCCGGTTGATATCCAAGGATCTCCTTGGCCTTTTGGTAGTCGGATTCGTAGTTTAGTTTGGAACCGGGTATGATGATACGTATACTTTCCAATCCAGTGGCCTTTTGTAGACAATCGATGGCCTGGTCGAATGAGGTTGCGGATGGCGGGGCGAGGTTGAACGTATGGCCAGCGGCCTGTGGGGAATCCAGAGCGGCGATAACACCGGCGACCGTATCACGCGTATCGCTAATCCCCATACGATGAGGCTGGCCGTCTTCGTTGCAGCTTACGACGAGCTTGTTTTCGCCATTGTCGTAGGTCTCTAGCAGGTCGGCTAATTGATCGTTACCGATTTCCCGCTGTTGTCGGATTTTGGCGTGAAGATAAAAGCGGGACCCAGAAAAGAAGCTGTTAGCCTGGAGCAGTTCCGATGCATCCTGTGTGTGCGAGAATCGTAAGATCACAGATGGCAGATGGTGAACTCTCTCATAGAAACGAACGACTTCTTCTGCCATCAGTTTAGATAGCCCGTAGGGACTCGTTGGATCTGTAGGGTGCTTCTCATCGATTGGCAGGTACTTGGGATTCCGATCCGGGTAGACTTCACCGCTGCTGGCGAAGACGAGCTTCTTTGTGCCACTTGCGACGGCCACTGACAGAACATTGAGTGTCCCTGAAACGTTGGCGTCGAATATCTTCCGCTGATTTTCCTTTTTCCAGCTCATGAAGGCTCCAAGGTGCAAGATAGCGTCGACGCCATCACAAGCATGAGAAAGGGCTGCAGTGTCGGAAAAATTGGCCGTGATGCCCATGAAATTTTCATGGTTGAAAGGAGAAGATTGAGCATCGAATCCGATGACGTGCTCGCCACGGTCGAGCAGGACGCTGGCTGCCATTCGTCCGATGCGGCCAGAGGAGCCGGTGATGAGTATTTTCATAGGGTTTTAGGGGTAACTGGGACGTTAAGCTATCGAGAAAATACAGTTCTAATCTTGGGGCAAGCACGGGTGCTGGAGAATAGGAAATATTAAAGGCCCCGAGGAGATTATAGGCAGGATCCCCACACTGGTTTTCAAAAGGCCTCTCGACTTGCTCTTGTCCGGTGTCTCAGTTTCCATAGGGGAGATCTAATATTTCCACTTTTCAAAGTATCCAAATCGATATGAAACTCACTACCCCTCCGAGGAATAAGAAACTGGCAAAAACCGACCTTTTCGTGTTTTTGGTTCGTAAAGGAGTTGATCTGGTAATTCCGGGGGAGATTAAAATCCCCGCCCTGGCGAAAGAGTCATTTTCTGGCAAGACCCGCGAAATGCGTCTAACTGACGCAACGAAAGGCCCAGCCAAAAGGGTACTTCTGGTTGGCATAGGAAATGGGGAGCTGGATAAAGAGATACTCCGACGTTGTGGCGCTTTGATTGCCAAGAATGCGGAAAAGATGGGGGTAAATTTAATAACGGTGGGACATGACCTAGATGGTGAAGCTAATGCTATGGGCTTAGGCCAGGCGTTGACCGAAGGCTTGATAATGGGTTCTTATCGACTCCAGCATTTTAAGAGTAAGAACAAGAAGATATCACTGGAACGGATCCGTTTGGTATGCGAAGGCGAATTCAAAAAAGGCGTCCTCCGAGGGTTTGTATTGGGCGAGGCAAATTGCCTCGCTCGACGTCTGCAAGACACACCCGCCAATCGAATGCGTCCTTGCGATCTTGTGAAGGAGGCACGGGCCATCTCGGCAAGTTCTGACCAGGTTAAGCTCAAGGTATTTGATGAGAAGGCGATGGGGCGGATGAAGATGGGCTCTTTACTATCCGTGTCGCGCGGCTCGCAGGAGCCCGCTTATCTAATCCACCTTGCCTACCGCCCGAAGACAAAGAGCCGCTCTAAAGTTTGTTTTGTGGGGAAAGGGCTCACCTTTGATGCGGGAGGAATCAGTTTGAAGCCCTCGGCGAAGATGCATGAAATGAAGTATGATATGTCGGGTGGAGCTGCCGTGCTTGGGGCGATGGCGGCAGTGGCTCAGTTGAAGCCGAAGGTTGAGGTGCACGTATTGGTTCCGGCCTCGGAAAACTTGCCGGATGGCAAGGCCAACAAGCCTGGCGATCTGGTTACAGCTATGAATGGGCTTACGATCGAAATTCTCAATACCGATGCGGAAGGCCGGCTCATTTTGGCCGATGCTTTGGTTTATGCAGAAAGGGCCATCAAGCCCAATTCCATGATTGATTTAGCCACCTTGACAGGTGCCGTTGTCGTTGGCTTGGGTCACGAATATTCCGGAGCTATGGGTAATGATGCTACCTTGATGGAAGCCTTAGTCGCTGCTGGAAAATGCTGTGGCGAACTCGTCTGGCCGCTTCCGATTCATCCCCAGCACGAGAAGGATATGAAAGGCTCTGTGGGTGACCTGCAGAATATCAGCGGGCCAGCAACGGGAGCTGGATCATCGACCGGAGGCGCTTTTCTAAAGAATTTCGTAGGAGACATTCCGTGGGTTCATTTGGATATCGCCGGTAGCGCATGGGGCGCGGCAGATCGAGACTATCAGGGTGGAGCCTCGGGCACGGGCGTGGGCGTGCGGCTGCTACTAGAGTATCTCGAGAGCTTCTAGGGGGTTAAGTATAGCCAAATAACGATTATATCTCGGCCTTAATTTCAGCCGAATGTAGGAGCGTCCCGCACATTGCTGGACCACGATGAGCTTAATTTGGCATGTGCTAAAATCGCGGGATAAATCCGCTCCTATGATAGCCACTCATCCTGCCTGTTTGCCGTACAGGCTTGATACCCCTACACCAGAGGGAAAACGATGGATGCGATGATGCTGGTGACCAATCCGACCACAGCCATAATACAGGCCATAACGGAAAAATTCACCAACGTTTCCTTTACGGTCATTCCACTCATTTTACCGATGACCCAGAAGCCGCTATCGTTCATCCATGGAACGGGCTTGGCTCCGAATCCAATTACCATGGCCAGATAGATTGGGTGGAAGCCTAGGGTTTCTGGAGAGGCCATTGGCGCCAGAATCCCGACTGAAGTAATCATAGCCACCGTAGCGGATCCTTGGACAGTCCGTATCATGCCTGTTAATACGAATGCCATAGGCAGAAACCATACGCCGCCGGTCACGTCAAATTGCTCAACTACACTTCGAATGCCGGACTGCTGTAGCATGCCGCCAAACGCTCCGCCGCCGGAAGTTATCAGCAACACGATACCTCCGCTAGAAAGGGAATGCTCCATGGCGTGCTTCATCGCGGATGGGTCGTTTTTCTTTTTTATGTAGAGCGTGTATAAGCCGATGATGGCGGCTATGGTAAGGGCCACATTTTTGTCGCCCAGGAATTGCATGATCGAATTTACAGAGACTGATAGCTGGAATCCGGCAGATTCAGCAACGGCAGTGAGAATGGTTTTTCCGGAAAGCAAGATTAAGGGAAGGAGAATAGGGGTTATCGAAAGCCAGAGGGGTGGTAATGTGGATACATCAAACTCATCCCAGTTTTTGAGAGTTTTGTCCGAGCCCTCCTCTAGGTCACGAAAGGGTATGGGATGCCGTTTATTGACCCATTTAGCGTAGCCCATTCCGCTCAGAGCAGCAACACTGCCCACAGCAATACCAGCTAGCATCATGGCTCCGATATCGACCCCCAACTCCTCTGCCACGAATAGAGGCCCGGGAGTGGGAGGAATTTGAGAGTGGGCAATGGATCCACCAGCGATAATCGCCAATACATACAGGCCGTAATTTTTCTTTGTTGATGCGGCCAACCCCTTGGCGAGGGGAACAAGCAAGTAGAAAACGGTATCGAAAAATACGGGAATACCAAGAAAGAAGCCACTGGCTCCCATAGCGGCAGGAGCCCGCTTTTCACCGAAGGCCTTTAGAATGGAAAGCACGATGCGCATGGCCGCTCCGCTATCGAGAAGGCACTTGCCGATAATCGATGCCATGCAAATGACGATTCCGATTTTGCCGCAAGTGACTCCGAATGCAGTGGCAACGCGGAGCCCAAAAGGCGTATTGGCCAAATTGGTAGCTTCGTCGATCGACTTGCCTTCTCCGATCCAATACTGAGTCATTCCCTCCACACCGGAAAAACCGGCTACTGCCATGGCAGCCAGGATTAGGGTGAAGAAGGGGTGCAGTTTGAGAAGGAGGATGCCAGCGAAGACGATGACAACCCCAATGAGGAGAACGAAAACGGGATCCATTAACGATGAGTTTTGGATCGGGAATCGGAATTTTCCAATCCAATTCGTGGATCGGGAGCCCTAGTGACTTTGAGTCGAGAAATGCTCTGCGGGATATCAGGACTCCCAGACGAGTAGTTTTTGACTAGTCCGAGCGTAAGCTTTGAACAGTGTAACATTTAATGTAGTACAGATAAAATTTTCTGACGAATGGTGGATGGAGGTCCGGCCCAGAGAAGAGATCGTTTCGAAAGGGGCATATAACGATTCTGGTTGAGCTGAGGGAATCTGATCGGACTTTCTCGAATTTGGGATAGCTCGGTTAGCGTGATCAATCCGAA
>DKNL01000312.1 GCA_002474325.1 Opitutales bacterium UBA7389 | reverse complement strand
TCAAGATCATTTTATAATTCGTTTCCGAACATTTGAAGGTCGTGACGTCGAAATAAATCTGTCACCCCCCCCGAGAAACACCTTTAAGTTTTAGGTTGGCCTTGGTCGAGTTACCCAATGAACCGAAAACGCTTTCTAGAATTTACACTAGCTGCATCGATTCTATCCGCGGCTCGCCCCGCGCTGGCTATGGGTATCGAGGACATGGATATATTGGGGGTTCGAAACCATAAAGTCTTGAGTAAATGGGATATTTCTCGGTAATCAGACTTCTTTTGGAGACAGACAATGCCTAAGCGGACTGGGGAGTTCGCGTTGCTGAATGAAAACCGAAAAAACAAGCACGAAAAATAGCAAGGAAGCCGACAAGAAGATTGGTGCACAGAACCATCAGGACCTCGAGGTCAAGGATGCCCAGATCATCTTCAATGCTGTTTGGAACGAGCTAAAGAGCGAGTTTGGTAGGGAACGACTGCATTTCCCAAAGGAGCTGATTCTATTAGGAGGAGCTCCGGGAGCGGGCAAGGGGACGAACACTCCTTTCATCATGGAAGCGAGAGGGCTGACTTGCGAACCTATCGTTGTCAGCTCGTTGCTCGATACGCCGAAGATGCGGGAATTAAAGGAAGCGGGCCAACTGGTCGGCGATCGCGAAGTTATACGCATCCTTTTCGAGCGAATGCTAGAACCGCAGTACGAGGATGGATGTATCTTGGACGGCTTTCCTCGCACCTTGGTGCAAGTGGAGTGCATGAAGCTACTGTACGACAAGATGTTGCAATACCGTAGTGAATTCGATAAGACAGAACTGCATCACAAGTTTCGCCAGCCGATCGTGCACATCATGATGCTCTTCAGTGACGAGAGTGAGAGCATTAAACGACAGTTGAACCGCGGTCACGAAGTACTGAAGCACAACGAAGAAGTGGAGCGCACCGGGATTGGCAAATTGCTAGAGTATCGGTTGACTGATGCGGATCCGAAAGCGGCCCGACGTCGCTACAAGGTTTTCAAGGAAAGGACCTACGACGCATTGCAATCATTGCGAGAGGTCTTTCATTATCATTTTATTAATGCTCAGGGCTCTATTGCTGAAGTCCGGCGGAATATCGTAAAGGAGCTTAAGTATCAGAGCTCCCTGGAACTCGATCCAAGCACGTTCGATTCGGTGCGCAAGCTGCCCCTGGCATCGGAAATCGTGTCCCATGCTCGTCAAGAACTGGTCAAACGATTGGATGCCTATGAATTTGAAAATCGAGAAGAGTTTTATCGGGTAATCGAATTCATCGAAAAAGACATTATGCCTATTGTCGTGCACCATGCGATTTCCGGCATCGCCCATGTGAACTCGGAAAATCCGATATTGGAAAGCCCGTTGTCCATGGCCATGGTGATCGATGTGTTTTCCGAGCGCGGCTATCACGCTACCATAGATCTCCACAAGATCGAGATTCCCGAATCATTCGATTCGGAAACGGGAAAGGTTACCTGTCGGCTAAAGAAGGTATGGCGAATTCTGGTACGGTTCCAGGGCTCTGAGCTGCGTCGTGGTTAGGAAGAGCCTGAAAGAGAACTCATCACCATCAAGTCGTGGAAAGCGATTAGTATTGGCCGATTTGAATGAGAATAGCGATCTTCTAGCGGCGAAGAAAACGCGCTAGCTTCCCAGACGGATGTGCGTATGGCGTTCTAGATACTTTTCCAGGCTGGCGATAAGGTCGTCGTTGTCATATTGAGATGATTCGAGAGGTTGGTTCAAGATTTTGGCGAGCCGAGAATATTCGTTGCTGGGCAGTCTCATGGCCCACTCTTCTCTAATAGGATAGCCTTCGTAGCGGCAGTATAGGTACAGGCATTTGAGCAACGCGGCATCAGGGTCCTTGTGTGTTTCCCAAGCTCCCAGGCCTCGCTTTAGCAAGGTGTAGATTTGTTCCTGATTCTCGATGGGAATCGGATTTGCTCGTATGAGACGAGCGAATCGGGCGGCGGCCTGGAAGGCCTTGTATCTGTGGGCAATGTAAGCGTGTTTGCGAAGGATCTGCGTTTCTTTGAGGAAAGCGTATCGGCTATCGGGCCTCCGTTCGAATAGGAATTCCCCTTCATCGAATAGATCGATGCCCACTTGCCTGCCAGGCTTGTTCGAGCGCCTAGCCAGCAGGCTTATGATTCCCTGATCAGTGGTGAGCAGGGAGTGAATCACGAATTTTTCTCCGCTCGGTTCGCTCCCAAGGATGATTCCTTGAGTGAGAAATTCTGGAGAAGGCATCCGAGCGCTTTTCTAGTTGGTATCGGCGCTTAGAGTGTCCGTCGGTTTCCAGTTTGGAACGACGGCTCCGCCGGAGATGATGAACTTCATCCCCTCCCCAACCGACATGTCCAGTTCTCTGACTTCATCCTCGGGAAGCATGACAAGAAAGCCGCTTGTCGGGTTTGGGGTGGTCGGGACGAACACATTCTGCATTTGCTTTTCCGTCTTGTTGCGAATCTCCCCTTTTGAGCGGCTCGTCAAAAATCCCATCGCGTAGCTGCCTGCCCGAGGGAATTGGATAATGACGACTTTCTGGAAGACCGCTCGATTCTCTGAACTAAAGGTGTCGATGATTTGTTTTACCGAGGTGTAGACGGTGTTGACCACGGGAAGATTGTGAAGGATTCGTTCGCCGATCGACCACAAGTATTTGGCGACAAAGTAGCGGGAGAGAAACCCGAGGAGGGTGATCAAGCAAACCACAAGAACCGTCGCCGTAATATTCCAGAATAGTTCCATTTGCGGATCGGATACGATCTCCCTAGGCAGGAAGAAGAACACTTTAGTTTTAAAACTGCCCCCGATTTTAAGGACCAGCCAATTGAAGACGAAAAAGGTGATTCCTAATGGAGCGAGCAGAACAACGCCGGAAAAGAAAGCTCTACGAAAAGATGCAAACATAAGGCAGATTATTTTTCGTTTTCACGTTTTGGCGATTATTAATAATGCAGCATCCTAAAAAGTTTGGTTCCCATTCGTTGTGAATCAGGGGATTCGGTTTTTTGCAAATTGCATTGAAGCTATGGATTCCAGTGTTTTTGAATGTCCGGTTAATGCACTGGAGGGCCGCTAATCGACTTTATTCTAAGCATGCGTTGGAGCAGTGGAAAGACCGCTTGCACGAGGTATGGGAGGATCGGTTTGGCTCTTTAGTCGTAAAACGGGGGCGAAAGCTTTACCGTAAGGGCAGCATCCGGGAAATATCGATAGGGGACGGTGATTTAATCGTGACCTGCAAGATCGGCAAGTCGGAAGAGTACTCGGTTGTGGATTGGGATAATGGAGCCTTTTCAATTCGTTCATCTTCCTCTGATTCGGAGTTCGCGGATGCGATAGCAGTGGCCGGGTTTTTAGAAATCGAAGAGCTTATTGCGGATGAGGAGTTAAACTATTTTCAGGAAGCATCGAGCGATGAGGAAGATAAGTCCGAATTGCTAGAGAAAGTGTCCGTTGCCGATCCCGTATTCAAAAATGTGGAAGAGCGCATGCTCCACCTTGTATTGGATACGCATTTCCAAGGATTGATTTGCGAGGCGTATTGGTTATCGGGCGAGGGCGTTAGGGAGCCAGCATTGAGTGTCGCTGAAGGCGCACCGATGGCGAAGACGGCGGAAGAGCGTGAACGACTCATTTCATTGGCCGCCAGAGCCCACAAGTCACACTTTACTTACTCGCAGGAATTCAATGGGTATCTGCTGGCGAGGCTGCAGGAAATTCCGTTCTTCGTTCAGAATGTTTGGCCAGGCTGGAAACGGCTATATTCGACGGAGGAGCGGTACAATGTATCCAATATCAGGGATGGCCATAAGGAGCTGAACTTGGAGGCGAAGGCGAATTTAGAAAAAAGCGGCCGCTTGGCTTTGCGTTGGTCATTGGAATCGGGCGGACTTTCGTTGTCGGATGAACTAGCGAGAAACCTGGTCGAGAACGCCGACTCACACACGCTGATCCCCGAAATCGGTATCGTGACGCTGTCTGAGGATTCGAAAAAATCGCTTCAGCGATGGGGGGAGTTGGAGCCACAAGAGGACGACAGCTTTAAACCGTACCAGCTTTTTTCTCTTTTCCCCGATGGAAAATCGAATGTGAAGTTGGAGAGGAAGCTACTACAATGGCGAGATAATCTTTTGCACGGAAATTGTGGAAAAGCTGCGTACTTGTCATGTTTGAGGGCGTATCAGCTCGAGGGAGTTAAATGGATGGATCGCCTGCTGTCTCATGATTGCCACTGCTTGCTCGCAGACGAAATGGGGCTCGGAAAGACCTTACAGGTTATCGCCTTAATGCAGAATGCTTTGTCTCTGGGCGCTAAGGCTTTGATAGTCTGTCCAGCGAGTGTAGTGCCCGTTTGGATATCGGAATTCGAGAAATTCGTTCCAGACCTTAAGGCGATACGATACACAGGAGGAGATATCGAGCTAATCGGCGAGGAGTGGAATGTATTGGTAACCAGTTTCGCTCTTATGCGAAACCGAATTGATTTAATAAAGAATCATGAATTTGAATACGCCATAATCGATGAGGCTCAGTTTATCAAAAATCCGGATGCCAAGGTGACCCGAGCGGCGATGAAACTCAAGGCTAAGCGTCGCGTAGCCCTAACGGGCACCCCCATTGAGAACCGTCCCTTGGATATATGGCCTTGCTTTCAATTTCTCATGCCTGGACTTCTGGGGAGGCGTCGATTGTTTGAAAGGGAGCTACACGAGAATCCGAACCGCTTCAAAGTGAGACTAAGGTCCCAAATTACTCCGTTTATGCTGCGGCGTACGAAAGAACAAGTGGCCAAGGATCTCCCTGAGAAGATTCTGATCCATCAAATTTGCCCGCTTACGTCGTTGCAAAAAAGGGAATACGGCCGGATTTGCGCTGCTGGAATCGCCCGCTTGGGGAATGATCTTGGTAGCGCATTAAAGGGAAGTCGCTTTGCAGCGTTGAGTTTGTTGACGCGATTGCGTCAGGCTAGCTGTGACCCGGATTTGCTCCCTTGGGTGACGAGCGAACTTGAGGAAAGCGGCAAGTTGATGGTGTTATTGGAGAAGCTCCAAGAAGTGCTAGGGACTGGGCACAAGGTGGTGGTTTTCAGTCAGTTCGTCCAGTTCCTGAGTCGGGTAAAGACGCTCATTAGCCAATCTTTTCCAGACCTGTCTCTTTTCGAACTTACAGGTGCTACCAGGGATCGAGAGACGCCAGTGCGGGAGTTTCAAGCAATTGAAGACACAGCAGCAATGCTCGTCTCCCTGAGAGCTGGTGGCTCAGGGATAACACTGCATGCTGCTGACTACGTGTTTTTAATGGACCCTTGGTGGAATCCCGCGGTAGAAAACCAGGCTATCGACCGTGTTCACCGTATCGGTCAGGAGAATACAGTTTTTGTGTACAAGATGATTGCCAATGGCACCATAGAGGAACGAATTCAGGATCTGAAGCGAGACAAGCAAGAGTTATTCGAAAGCCTTGTCCAAAATAGTGCTCTAGGAGCGGATGAGCTTGCTCGACAATACAAATCTTTGGAAGCATTGCTGATTTTATCGCAAAACGATTGAAGCCAAGTTGGATTTAATGCTCGATGTTCGAGACCCACAATTGTTCACGTACAATCTACTGCCTTAGTATTATGAGATTCCATTACTTTATCATTGCCTTCTTGGTGCTGATTTCCCTGGCCGCCAGGGAAAAGCCCAATATCATTTTCATTATGGCAGATGATCTCGGTTACGGCGATCTAGGCTGCTATGGGCAAGAACTCATCAAGACGCCGCACATCGATAGACTGGCGGAGAACGGAATGCGGTTTACAGATTTCTATTCAGGTTCCACCGTGTGTGCCCCGTCGCGATGCGTGTTGATGACTGGATTGGATACCGGGCATTGCTATATTCGTGGCAACGGGAAGAATAATCTTCGGCCGGAGGACGTCACCGTAGCGGAAATCCTAAAAGCGGAGGGCTATGCCACAGGCCAGGTTGGAAAGTGGGGATTGGGTCATGAAGGTACGTCAGGCATGCCGACAAATCAGGGCTTCGACTACTTTTATGGCTACTTGGATCAGCATCATGCTCACTTGTTTTATCCGACATTCCTGATTAGAAATGAAGATCGCGTCCCTTTGAAAAATGTAGTGCCCAATGAAGGACAGTGGGGCCAGGGAATCGCTTCCGAAAAAGTTGAGTATACGCCAGCTCTGATGATCGACGAGACGCTGGGATTCATAGACCGCAAGAAAGACGAGCCCTTCTTCCTCTATCTTTCCTACACGTTGCCGCATGCCAACAATGAGGCGTGGAATGAGACAGGTGACGGGACAGCTGTGCCGGATCTCGGTATATACGAAGATAAGCCTTGGTCAAAACAGAACAAGGGACAAGCGGCTATGGTGACATATTTGGACATGATGGTGGGGAGGGTCGTTGAGCGGCTTGAAGATTATGACTTGATTGAAGACACGGTTATCTTTTTCACTTCAGACAATGGGCCCCATAGTGAAGCAGGGAATGATCCGCGCTTCTTCGATGCCAATGGACCCTTTTCAGGAATAAAGCGGGCTTTGTATGATGGAGGTATTCGCGTGCCGCTCATCGTTCAATGGAAGGGTAAGATCGAGCCTGGAAGCACGACTTCTTTGGTGAGTGGTCAAGTGGATTTCATGGCTACGGCTGTGAATATCGCTGGCGATGATCTGGAAGTCCCAACGAATGGTATCAGTTTTCTGCCTACGCTGCTTGGGAAGAGCTCTGAGCAAGTCAAACATGAATACTTGTATTGGGAATTTTATGAGCAAGGTTCCAAGCAAGCTCTCCGCATGGGAAAATGGAAAGCGGTTCGGCGCCCCATGTTGACGGGGCCAA
>DKNL01000325.1 GCA_002474325.1 Opitutales bacterium UBA7389 | reverse complement strand
GGCGTCCTGGAAGCCCATCAGGCCCAGACCTACCGGGCGGTGCTTGAAGTTGGAGTTCTTGGCCTGCGGCACCGAGTAGTAATTGATGTCGATGACGTTATCGAGAGCCCGAATGGCGGTACGCACCGTTTCCTTGAGTTTCTTGTGGTCGATGTTGCCATCCTTGTCCAAATGCTGATCGAGAACGACGCTGCCTAGGTTACAGACGGCAGTTTCGTCGTTGCTGGTATTCAGCGTGATCTCGGTGCAGAGATTGGAGGAGTGGACGACGCCTACGTGGTCCTGAGGCGAGCGCACGTTGCAAGGGTCCTTAAAGGTGATCCATGGATGGCCAGTTTCGAAGATCATACGGAGCATTTGCTTCCACACTTCGATGGCGGGAACGGTCTTGGACCACATTTCCCCCTTTAGAGCCTTCTCTTCGTAGGCCAGGTACTTTTCTTCGAAATCCTTTCCATAGCTGTCGTGCAGGTCGGATACATCGCTAGAGCGGAAGAAGTTCCACTCTCCGCGTTCCTCCATACGTTTCATGAACAGGTCTGGAATCCAGTTCGCCGTATTCATGTCGTGGCAGCGGCGTCGATCATCACCGGTATTCTTGCGAAGCTCTAGGAAGTCGTAAAGGTCGTTGTGCCAAGTTTCCAAGTACGCGCAGCCGGATCCACGTCGCTTACCGCCTTGGTTAACGGCGATGAGCAGATCGTTGTGAAGCTTGAGGAAAGGGACAATACCCTGACTTTCACCATTGGTGCCGGAAATGTAGCTACCGGTGCCGCGAACCGCAGTCCAACTGCCACCCAGTCCGCCGGCCCACTTGGACAAATAGGCGTTCTCGGCGATGCCGCGCTGCATGATGCCTTCGATTGAATCGTCGACGTAGTAGAGATAGCAGGACGATAGCTGAGAGTGGCAGGTACCGGAATTGAACAGAGTAGGGGTGGAGGAGCAAAAGCGGCGACTCTTGTAGAGTTTGTAGAGGGCCTTGGCCTTAACTTCTTTCTCCTCTTCGGCAATGAAGAGTCCCATGGCGACGCGCATCCAGAAGAATTGCGGTGTCTCGATACGGCGGGCGTGCTCGAGCCCTTTCGACTTATCGATAATCAAGTAGCGGTCGTACAAGGTCTGCACGCCAAGGTAGTCGAACTCCAAGTCCGCCGAGGGATCCAAGCTTTGGGCCAGTTTATCGATATCGTAGTCTTTAAGCTTCTCCTTCAGTCGACCAATGGCGATGCCGTGACGGACGTACTCTTTGAACTTCTTCTGGTGGAGGCGTTTCAGTTCGCGAACGCCATTCTTGACGATGTCCCAGCCAAGAACCTCTTCGTAGATATAGGAAAGCTGAATGCGGGCTGCAAATTTAGCAAAATCGGCATCGAGCTCGATCAAGGTTCGGGCATTCAAAGTAATGGTTTTCTGGAGACCATCCTCATTGATGTCATCGAAGATGGAGCGCCGCAATTCGCTTTCGATCTCTTCTGCTGAGAGCGAAAGATTGAGCCCGATCATGGCAAACTCGATCCGCTTTTTGAGATCTACGCCGTCCCAGAAGAAGGTGTTTCCGTCGTCGGTTTTAACGACGACCATAGAGTTTTGTCCGGGGGTATCGACGCCGTTCTGGGCTTCCGCTTCGCGGAGAGCTCGGCGTTGGGCTCTATATAGAATGTAGTGTTCGGCAACTTTGAAGTGCCCATGCCTCATGAGTTCCTCTTGGACCATGTCCTGTACTTCCTCTATCTGGACGAAGGCTTGGCCCGAAGCTTCGAGTCTCTCAGTTATAGAGCGGGCCAACGCTACCGCTGGGTCGGAATTCATCTCAAGGGTTAGGAAGGCCTTTCGGACTGCGATCTCGATCTTCTGTTCCTTCCAGGGAACCACCTGCCCATTGCGCCGGATGAGCCGGAGCGTTTTCAGACCCATGCTTTGGTCGGCGGCTAGTTTTCGTTGGCGGTTCATAAGCATGCTCTTGGCGACTTCATAAGCGTCGTTTTCCACCAGCGTGCGTTCGATGACGTCGTAGACTTCCCCGAGATTGAATCGGGTTTCCATGGTCGAGGACGATTTTTCCTCGAGCTTTTCGCATACTTGCTTGGCGACGATTTGGACCCAGTCTCGATTTTTATCAGTGAATATTTCTTTTTCGTTCTTGGACATTAGCACATTGGCCAAGGCATTGCCAATGGTATCCATGATCTCGTTTTGATCAAAGGTAGCCTCGCCTTCGTGCGTAACGACATGGATTTTCGAATCGGCTAAATCTTCCTTATCGCTGTCGCCCTTCCGCCAATCATATTCCAACTTTTTCTCGCGAGCGATGGAAACGAGGCGTTTTAGGGCAAGGTCTTCTTCGAGGCTGGGATTTATCATAGTTGTATTAGGGCGGTAAGGATTACAGATAAAGGCTGAACAGGGAATAAATGGTGAATCGTGAATGGCGAAAATATGCTATGAACAGATGAAGGAGGCGCGAATAGTCGATGGGATACTGGTAAGATAGAATTTGGCCTTTCGACTTCTCAATTCTGCCTTCTTGCTTTTTATTAGAGATCGTCGTCGCTTTCGATATCGAGCGAAGAGGCTTTTTGGTATTCGGTGACGCGCCCTTCGAAGAAGTTTTGCTCCTTCTTGATATCCATCATTTCCGCCAGCCAAGGCAGCGGGTTTTGGACATCGCCGATTAGGGGGTCGAGTCCAACGCCTTCCAGACGCCGGTCTGCAATGTAGTCGATGTATTGCAGGAAATCTTCTTTGCGCAGGCCTATGGAGTCTATGGGCAGGCAATCGTTGATGAAATCTTTTTCCAAGGCGATGGCTTCGGCCATGGTTTCGCGGAGCTCTTGCTGGAATTCGAAGGTCCAAATATCGGGATTCTCATCCACCAGCTCCATTAGCAGGTTGCGGAGCAACTCGATGTGGTTGGATTCATCTCGAAGGGTGTAGCGGAACATCTCCCCGATTCCCCGGAACTTGTTTTGCCGGTAGAGAGATAGGATCATGCCAAACATCCCGTAAAACTGAGTGCCTTCCATGCATTGGCCGAAAACGAATAGATTCTTGGCGAAAATCTGCTTGTTGCGGGTTTCCGTTAGATCCATGTCGCGCCTGAGCCCATGAGAAGTGCGGGTAACGAATTCATTTTTCTTAACGATGGTCTCGATATCCTCGAACATCGCTTCGCACTCGTGTGGGTTGATACCTAGGGAGCTAATCATGTAGAGAAGGGAGTCCGCATGGATATTTTCTTCGTGGCTGTGGCGACCGAGCACCAATTTGAGTTCTGGTGCCGTCACTCTCTCCCTGATTACGTGTATCATATTATCCCCTACAATCCCTTCGGCCGCGGAGAAGTAGCCAACACCCATCATGATGATCCAGCGCTCGATATCGGAGATTAAGGTGTTGTCCTTCCATTGTTCGATATCGCGATTCATGATGATATCTTCCGGCTCCCAATGGTTGGCCTTCATGGTTTTATACAAGTCGTAAGCCCAATTGTATTTCAGCGGAAGAAGATTAAAGCACATGGATTCTCGGCCATTGATGACGCGTTTTTCCGCGAAAGCTTTTTCCGCTTTTTCCTGGTCTAGCAGGAAGGTCTTATTGCCGACTGTGTAGGTTTTGTCCATAGGTGGAATCGCTGTTGCTTTGTGATCGATTTAAGGCTTTTTTGACGTGAAAATGTTGAACAAAAAGCAAAAAACACATCCGCCAAGGACTGGCGATTTTAAGTTGTTTTAAGTTGTCCACTCCTTGCTAACCACTAGATGGTGTGGATTTAGAGAAGATGGCCACAAGATATTGTGATGATTTTTCTTACGTCAATGCGTTTCGGACGCTTATTCTGAAGAAAATTGCCCCAATTTTGAGGCTCGATTTAGCTAAGAGCCTCATTCCCAAGCGCTTGTCTTCAAATCGGAGAAGTCCTAAAAAAATTGCGCATTTTTTGCCCAGCGATTTGCTGTTATTCGGAAGCATTTTCCGAGGCGTCAGATTCGCTGGCTTCTTCTCGTTGTCCTCCGCGAAACAGATTCCATTTCGGCTCCGCGATTGTACCGGTAAGTTGGACTTCGAAGATGCTGGTAAAGATATCCAACACGCGGGCGGGAAGCTCGAAGATGGGCACGGATCGGAATGGCTGGAGCTGAGCTGTAAAGTCGAGTTGGCCTTCCGCGAGATCGTAGTTTCCTTCGCTTCTGATTTGGGCTACTCTTCCTTTGAGTCGTACTTCGGGAAAGCGGACATAACGCTTCTCTACGTCGAACGCCCCATCCGCATCTTCGAATCTCAGGGTAGTGATGGGTAGTCCAGCGCTGTCGAAAATGCGCGAAAGGTCCCCGAAAAGCTGTAGTTGGTAGAAGTCGGCTCCAGAAATCTTATACGTCCCTTTGCCGTCGAAAGATAGGGAGTTTCCAGCTATGCCGCTTCCATTGAATTCCAAATTGGCGATTCCACCGTAGTTGGCGAGTTCTTTTGGCGAGAACTCGTTAGCGGCACTCTCTTCGTCATTAGCGGCGAAGTAGATTGCGGAAGCCTCTAGCGTGTTTCCGAAGTGGGCTTCGCTAAGGGTAACTTTGAGATCGATTTCCTTGCCGCGTAATTCGGCACTGGCGTCAACGATTCCATTGGCGAGATCTGCCTGAATATTCGGGATGCTAACCCGATCGTTGGATATGAGAATATCGGCTTCAAGCGAGTCTAGCGGGAAGTTGTGGTAGCTTATTGGCTCGTCGGTTTTGATAGCGAGGTCGATATCGTATTGGAATAAGCCTTTCTCCCGAATGCTCGAGGCAGTAGCCTGGATCTTAGGAGCGACGATGTAGTTATAGGGTTCGAGGATATCCTCAACGTCTGATCGAAGCTCATAGAGTACATCCGGGCCGATGTTAAGATCCGTTGTCGATTCCGCGTCGATCCATATGGCGCTCAATTTGTTTTTCTGGTCGCGAGGATCGACGGCGATGGAGAATTGGCTCTCTCCTTGGAGGGAGCCGTCAGCTAGTTTCAGAGACATATCATAGAGATCGAAATATCGCTGCCGTATGTACATGCGAGATTCGACCTCTTCGATTGCATGCCCACGCAACCCAAGTTTTTTGCCCAAAGCGTAGCCAGTTAGGCGAAGCGTCTCCGGACGCTTCACTATTTGCTCTGAATCCATCAGACAATAGAAGCCTTCCTCTGAAAACTGGAAGTTATCCCACAGTTCGGTCCACCAATTCGCGGGAATCCATCCATTGACTGTATTTGGGTTAAATAGCCCGTCAATGAGAACGCGCCGACGTTTACTATCTAGATCGAAGTCGACAGATAAACGCCCATTTTGAGGGCCGCTTCGGAGCCAAATGTTAGGGACTTGGATAAAGTTTCCTCGGATAGTCGCTTCAGCGATTGTCTGGTCGAATCGGGCGCCGAGGGAAGTAATCTGGTTCGCGACCAGGGAAGCCTTAGCTGATTTCGGTTTCCATGAACCTTCAAATTCCGCCAGAACGTTAACATCGACTTGCCCGTCAAAACGAGCGAACTCGTTAAGGGGCATAGAGGCCAGTTGAGGAGAAAACTTTATCGCGATGCCGGAGAGAAATTCGATTAGGCCATTGGTCGGAGAGCCCGACAGCAAGACGTTTCCCGTTTTGGATTCAACATCGGCGTTTCCGGCGAAGTTCCAGGATGAGTCGGCGATTTGAACCTGGCCCTTGGCGTTCCAGTGAGTAAGGGAGTGGGGCTCAACGTTAGTAGAGATATTGGTAATGTATTCGGATTCCTGGCCCAGGGAGTTAATCGTGCAATGAATTGAATCGGGTAACCATTGATCGGGCCTGGGGAAGTCGTTCCACAAGGCAGTTACACGAGCGGCTTTGACGTGGATGTTTTCGGGTCCACTCACAGATTCTAGTTGGGCGTCGATGCGGAGCGGAGCTTTTTCGGTTGCGTTTACCATAAGCGATATGCCGGTTGCCGAAAAGCGATCATCCCAATGGGCCGATTCCGCGCTCAGGGAAGCGCGAATTGAACGCGGGTCGTTTCTGACGGATCGAATGGCGATATTAGCTTCTAGACCGGATATTCGATTGAGGTAGTCTTCGTATTCCCGCGCCTTTTTGTGGAAGGCGATTAATCTTTCTGTGAGCGGTAAGGGCTCTTCTTCCGGCTCATCTAATTCTAATGTGGCTAGACTTACAGTGCCGTTCATCGTTAGCCGGGCATCGCTAAACTGCGATGTTGACCGCTGGATTACCCAACCTGAACGAGTATTCACGGTAGCCAGATCTATTTTGTCGACTAGAGGTTCTGGAAGCCCGGTACGGGATAGCATGGCTGGGACGATGATAGATCCATTATCCACGTAGAGCTCGTTTAGCTGTATCCGTCGGAAGATCATGAGGGCGGGGTTCATTTTGACGATTATGCGGTCGGCCCGGGCGATCTCCGATTGCAGGTCTGTCGATTCAATGATCGGCTGATCTATGATTATCCGTCCACTAGGCTGTATCCGAATTCCTGACATGCTTATAGAAGCTCCTTGGGATTCGAGCTCCTTTTCCAAATACTGGATGAGAAATCGGGGCATATCCATCTCGTCGAGGGTGACAATGTAGGCGAAGATCCCAACTAGCAGAGTCAGTACAACAACCCCAAGCGTATAAACAAAGTCGAGAGCGGCTTTGCATAGCAGACAGGCGCTGTGCCAGGCATAATTGCGTTTCGATTTACTCTCGGACTGCAACGGTCTTCTAGTTCTAGTCTACCGTGGCGTTGGCGGGTTCGCTCTGGGTGTCCGGTAGCGGGATATTCGGGTCGAAAGGCTCTTGGGGAGCTTCTCGCATAACCCGGTTGAATACTGCAGAGCTAAAAGCGTCGATAAAGCTCTGCTCGAATTCGAAAACGGTGCCTGCATTGATCGAACCCCCGACGAGAAAAGGCCCGCCTGTGAGTTCGGAAATATAGAGTTCAGCCGTTTCCGTTTGCCCTTCATCTATGTTTGTCCACTGGTAGGTGGCTTTCAATAGATAGGCCCAAGACTGGCGTCTTCCCGCAATCGTGACGTTTGACGTGTAGTTATCGTAAAGGTACGACTTTATACTGAGGGGAGTCAGAGCACTGATTAGGTCCATGGGCATAATGCCTTGGCTGATAGCCGAATCCAGAATCGTCTCCCCATTGGATAGACGCGTAATTGTCAGGCGGTTGACAATAGCGTCATCTGGAAAATCGAAAAGCTGCCTATCATTATATCGAAAAGCGTCATCGGGAACCATTTCCAGAATGTTGTTAGAAACAAGATACACGAAATCGGCTTTGGCGAGTTTCACGTACCGGGTGGATCGATCTTCCCTAGTAGGATCGCCTATTAGCAGGGTTTCCGCTATAGGCGCCTGCATTGTTTCCTCGTTGTCCTTAAGCCGATCAGAGGTAACGCTGATAGAGAACTCGGGAAACTCGAGGCCGTATGATTCAAGATCGGCGGCGGTGGGGGCGTCGTGGATAAATCCCGATGTACTGCTTGTGGCTACAGCTTTGATTTGGTTTAGCCACTCCAAAGCGGTTTCGACGGCCAGCGTTGAGCCTTTTTGCCTCTGTAGTCCTTGTTCCTCGTCGGGAATAAGAATCTCCCATTCATCTGTTTTGGATTCATCGGGTTCCAGCTTTTGCAAGGAAAAGACTTCCGTTCCTCCCCGTTCGAAAGAAACGGAGCTGGCGAATTCGGTATCGATTTCGAATACCCGCCGGTCGCGAAGGTTAGTCTGGGCGTTTTCCACTTCGGGAAGGTAGTCGATCTCCATTTCAAAAACGGTAGGCCGATTCTCGAGTTTGGCGTAGCGAATCGAGGGTTGCTCTGGTTCGATTGGATTACCGATTTCCAAGGCCTCTCGAGTTTGATCGGATTCCATGGCGATTCGGAGGAAAGGCTCCTCAAGCCCATAAAGAGCCAGATCGACTGGCGTAGGCTGGAGGATCCTCAAGCTCTTAAGTTCAAGCAGTTTGCCGAGAAGCGTATTCACTTCAAGAGTATCGGCTCGGGTACGGATGGGAGTTTCAAATACCCACTGCTCGTCGTTCTTCGTGACTCGCGTGCGCAAGTTGTTTGCTGGGCTGAGCTGCAGATTCCAAGAATCGACTTCAAAGATACTGGACCGAAAGATCCTCGGATTCCGCAGATCTTCGATATCGATGGACAGACTGTCCACTAGGCTTCGATCCACCACATGGATTTGAGAGCGATCCGATGACAGTAAATACAGATGCTCTCCAACCTCGGTGGCGTGTCCAACGCCCACAGTATCGCGATTACCCTGGTTTCCGAATTCCAAAGTTAGCTCGGGGGGAGCTAATCCGTAGTCGCTCAAGACCGAACTGGTTTGAACGAGCCTATCCGTATCGAAAGAAACCTTTGTATCCAAGAATTGTAGCTGATTTAGTATACGCTCGACAGCGAATGCATTGGCGGGCCAGCGGTAGGGCTTGGTAAGCATCCAGCCATTTTCCAAGCGTTCCAGGGTTAAGGATCGATTTGAATCCCGGTTTGAAATTCGCAGATAGTCGATATCAATAGCGAGGGCACCAAGAGCGTTGCTGTCGTCTGGGTCTATTTCCGAACGGTCTTCCCACGGATCTACGTATAATATGAAGGTGAGTAGACCCAGGAGGATGACGAGCAGAGTCAGTGTGATTTTTAGGCGCATAGTTGCGTTATTGCCGTCTCGCGAGGTACATAAGGATGCCCAGCAGCCCAACTAGGCCGGGCGGGCCTAGCCAAATTAGATAGCGAGAAAGAAGAAGCTGTTCCATGCTTAGGTCTAGCTTGAACTTGCGTATAGGTCGAGGCGGGATGTTCAGTTGAGCGACCCGATCGATGGCATAGTTGATCGTGTTCATAGCCAAGAAGAGGTTGCCAGAAGCGCTAATGCGGTTGTTGGTGAGAAAGTTTGAAGTGCCGAAAACGATGAGCCGCCCGCCGGGGATGCTGATACCGAGGGAGGAATCGACTTTCCTTTCGGACACTGCGGCCACTCGTACGGGCCCTTTGAGGTCCACCGTAGGATCGTATTCGGGAGAATGGTCGCTTCCGTAATCCTTCTCGGCCCAACTCTCGTCGGAGGTGGCCATTATTTCTTTCACCAATAGTGATTCATCGATGGGTCGATTAGGATCCTCTCGTACGATTCGAGCCCGGTCTGTGACCAAGGTCATATTCAATCGAAGCAGTTCGTTGGTTATGGGATGGGGGGCGAACCGGCGTATAAGGAGATCTCCCCCTTCAATTTGGCTATTACGACTCGTTTCTACCGCTATGGCATCGTCCGCTAGGATTCCCCATTCGAAAAGCAGATCGTCGAGTCCGTGTTTGGCCCCTGGCTCAATCATGAGGATTACTCGGCCAGAGTTTCGTCTCAAGTAGCTCTTGAGGATCTCTTGCTCGCGAGGGAGAAACGGTGATCGAGGTGCAGGTATAATCAACAGTCTGGCGTCGTTGGGAATTTCCGAGATCGTGGAAAAGTCCAGCGTTTGGGTCGCGAAATTCTGGCTTTGAAGTTCATCCACGAATTTGGAGATCCCTTGGTCCGGAGAAAAGCTTCCGGGGTCTAGCTCGCCGTGCCCAATGGCGAAGTAGATTTTCGGTTCATCATCTTGAGATATCTCCAGTATCTTCTGGGTAAATACAGTTTCTCCAAGGAATTCCTGAATATCGCCTTGGGAAATATTGTATAGCTCATTGATTTCGACTATCTTGTTTTGAGCTCGAGGATTGAATACGATAGCGTTTTCTGTGGTGACGCCCAATTCTTTCGCCCGTCGAGCTTGCTGATAGATATTCAGGTATTCCACGCGCACCCGATCTTCACCCTGATGGCGAGTTTCGTACTCGTATTCGCTCAGTAATGACTTAACGTCCTGGTAAGTGTCTCGAATTCCGACGTCGCGGCTCTGCTCAGACAGCGTTACGACGATATTGATCGGCTGCTGAAGCTTTGTGAGGTAGGCTACCGTCTGGGCGGACAAGGTGAAGGAGCGGTTTAGCGTGGCATCGAACCGGGTGTAAGAGCGCATGGCGATCGTATTGATCGCCGCGAGTATCAGGAAGACGAGGAGAAATTGTGCGACGGCTTGCAGGCGATCGGCGATACGATTGGATTGGTAGGATTCGATGAGACTCATCGTATTAGCTCGCCCCCTCCCGGTATTCGAGAATTAGTATGCTCAAAAACAAAATCGCCAAGGAACAGCTCGCGTAGAGGACAATCGCTCGAGTGTCGATTATCCCAGAAGAGAAATCTCTCATATGCTGCAAGACATCCGTGTGTTTGGCCAGCATGTCTATCCATTCGGGTCTGGAAAGAAAGGGTAGGGCGAGATCCTCTAGGTAGCTCCCGACAACGATGAACCCGAACACCATGGAGAAGCTGGCGATGCCTGCCACTAATTGGCTGCGCGTGAGGGTGCTGGAGAAGATGCCGAGACTTAAGAAAAGAGTTCCACTGACCGCGATGTAGGCGTATCCTCCAATTATTGGATACGGATCGAAAAGGGAATCCTCTTGGACAAAGGAGTAGAATAGAATATGAAAGCAACCGGTGAAGGCCCAAAGCACGGCATAATAGAGGTAACCGGCAGTGAATTTCGATAGAATTACTTCGGTCGCGGTTACGGGCGTGGTCATAAGGGTTTCAATCGTTCCGCGAGAACGCTCTTCCGATACGCTTCTCATCGTAAGAAGCGGTACCATGAAAAATACCGGAATGAAAAAGAGCCGGAAGAAAGTGATCGAGGGATTTTCATCTTTTGGATCGCTAGCGTAGTCCACGAGAATCAGCTGGAAGAGGAAACCCATGATTAAAAGAAAAAGGAATGCGGCGATATACGTGCTGGGGCTGACCAGCAGTTTCCAAAGTTCGGAGCGGAGCAAGGTAGCGAAATGCCTCATACGGATGCGACAGTCTTAATTGGCCGTTGAGACCTCCGCCTTTTCCGGATTCTCGCCGGATGACGGTTGCTTTTTGATGAGGTTTGTATCCAAGGTTTCCCAGCTCCTTCGCGTAGCTGCCAGAAACACGTCTTCTAGTGGGGCTTGGCGTTTGCGAAGCGACCGTGCTCTAATAAGCGGATTTTCAGCTAAGCAGCTGAAAATCAGTTCTCCATAATCATGATTTCCCGGGATTCGGATAGAGACCTTGGAAAAACCGCTTTCGTCGCCTTCCTCGAATTGGGTCACTTCGAGATCTGTAGCCACGGTCTTGAGGGAATCGCGTAGATTGGTTAAATCGCCATTGATTTCTAGCTCGTAGATAGTAGAATTGATAAAGGCTTCCCTGAGTTCATTAGGGGTGCCTTGACCCACGATCTTGCCGCTGTTGATGATCATCACCTCGTCGCAGGTCATCTCGATTTCAGGCAGAATGTGGCTGGAAATGATGACGCTCATTTTGCCCCGCAAGCTGGCGATCAGATCCCTGATCATGATGACCTGATGGGGATCTAGACCGATTGTCGGCTCATCCATTATGATCACTTCGGGATTAGCCAAAATGGCGTCGGCGATACCGACGCGCTGACGGAAGCCTTTGGATAGTTTGCCGATTATGCGGTCCTGGGCCCGTGTGAGGTCGCAGCGTTCCATAACCTCATCGATGCGTTTTCCCCGGTGACGGAGGGGTAGCTCCTTCAAGCGGGCCCTCGATTTCAAGTATTCGCGCACCCGCAACTCCTGTGGTAGCGGATTGTTTTCTGGCATGTATCCGATGCGACGCTTGGTTTCGTGAGGATTGCTTGCAACCGAGGTTCCGCAGATGCGAGAAATTCCAGAAGTCGCTCTAATATAACCAGTTAGAATACGCATCGTAGTACTTTTTCCGGCTCCATTGGGCCCCAAGAATCCGACAATTTGCCCCTTTTCAACCCGAAATGATATGCCTGCGACAGCCTCTAGGTTCCCAAAGCGCTTGTGGAGGTTTTCCACTTCTATCGTGTATTCTGGTTGATCCTCTGATTTGGGCATGCTCGTGATACTAGATCTGCGATTTTGTGAAAGAAAGCGGCGCTTCACGAGCGCGGCAATCCCAATATATCTTCATTCGTGGGTGCAGACTCGATTGGATGTACGATTTAGATAAGCTCGAATAAGCATTAGACGCCCGTCGATAGGTTGGCTTCACTTTTCGATGGTGACCTCGCCTGCTCGAATTTGAACCTTGGAGCCGTCTTCCCTTTCGAGGACCAAGGCCCCATGAAGATCGATTCCGCGAGCGATTCCGGAAATGCGTGACTTTCCATGCAAGAGGCTGATTTTCCGATTAATTAAGAGATCGTGGTCGCTCCACATCTCCTTCATTGCGGATCGGTAGCTATCCGCAATAAACTGCTTATAAGCCTGGTAAACGCGACCGGCGAGGATGGCGGTGAAGTGGTTCAAGTCCGCCTTTACGCCGGTGATTTGCCGGATAGATGTGGCAATTGATTGAAGCTCAGTTGGCCAGTCTCCCGTTGAACTGTTGATATTGAGTCCCACGCCGAGGATCAGTTCGCGCGTATGATCGGAATCCATACGGGCTTCGGTCAGAATGCCGGCTACCTTTTTTCCGTCGATATGGATATCGTTGGGCCATTTGACATTGCTCTGTACACGGAAGTAGTTGTTCAAGCAGGCACAGATGTTGACCCCCATCCAGAGCGTAAAGGTAGAGAGCCGGGCGGGCGGAACGTGTGGGCGAAAAGCGAAACTGGCGTAGAGATTTCCATTTTTAGCGCTGTGCCATTCCCGGCCGAATCGACCTCTTCCTTGCGTCTGGCTTCTAGAAAGCACGAGGATAGGATCCGTAGCGTCGTTGGCGAGCAGTCGCTCTGCTTCGGAATTGGTGCTACCGATTTCCTCGTGGGCGATGACACGCAACTCTTGGGCGTGGCTGGGCAGAATAGCCTGGATCAGACTTTGATTCAAGGTTTCGGGATAGCGAGCTATTCGGTAGCCTTTGCTTCGAACCGCCTCGAATTCGAACCCTTGTTCGCGCAGCTTCTCCATATGGGCCCATACCGCTACCCGCGAAATCCCCAGGCGATCGGCTAATAAGTTTCCCGAGGTAAAATCATGGTTTGCTGCCAGCAGTTCGCTAATAATGAGCGATTCCTTGCTCATAGGTGGCGAATGTTTTCCTAGAGGCGGTTTTTCTGGCATGGCTATTCGCTAAAGGGCGTAGTCCCAATCGAGGCCGATATCGACCCAAACGCTCTTGTGGACCAAGGCTCCTGCTGAAATGAAATCGCAACCAATGGCACGATAGTCCGCGATTGTCTCTAAAGAAACATTCCCACTAATTTCCGTTACCGCTCGGTCGTTTATCAAGGCCTGGGCCTTTTGTAAATCGGGCAGGGTGAAGTTGTCGAGTAAAATGATATCCACTTCTCCCTCGAGGGCAGCGTCGATCTGGTCGAGACGATCCACTTCCATCTCGATGAGCAAACCCGGATTCTCCTGCCGAGAACGCCGCGTGGCTTGGCGGATGGCTGTTTGCGGTTTATTCCCGAAGGCGGCTAGATGGTTGTCCTTGAGCATGACGCGATCGAAAAGCCCCATCCGATGGTTCCAGCCTCCGCCGCAAGCAACGCTATATTTTTCGAGGTATCTGTATCCTGGAGTGGTTTTTCGCGTATCCAGAAGCCGGGTGTGGCAGTCGCCCAGCCGATTTGTAAACCGGCGAGTGGTTGTGGCTATGCCGCTAAGTCGCTGGAGGAAATTCAGGAGGGTTCGCTCTATCGTTAGAACGGATTGGCAGGGCCCCGATATTGTGGCTATCGGTTCGCCTGGGGAAATCCATTCTCCATCTTCGGCACTTTTCTTGAGCTCTAGGCGTTCATCAAAGCAATCGAGAATTTCATACGCTAGCGGAAGCCCGCTTAAACAAAGGGGCTCGCGTGCTTGGAGCGTTGTTTGGATGCACTGGTCAGAGTCGAGTAGGGTGCTGGATCGATCCCCTTTTAGCCCGGGCTTGGCTACCAATCCTGATCCGGTTAAATCTTCTTCGAGGGCCAGACTGATCAATTTTCGGATCGGTTCCAAATCGAGATCCTCCCAGCAGATTTTCCGACAGCAGGCGTCGAGATTTTTTTTTCTAGCAGTCGTCACTCGATGAGAGTTATCTGAGGTGAGATTGGCATAATAAAGGCAAAAATGCCGACGGGCGAATAACTGAAAACGATAGTGATGGATATTGAAGCATTTGAATCGAGTTTGGAGTCGGGCGCAGAGTCGCCTGCTGAACTAGGCGACGAACTCAAAGCCTTGTGGCATGACGCTAAGGGTGACTGGGGAAAAGCTCATGAATTGTGCCAGAGTGCGGGATCACGCGACGGCGATTGGGTGCATGCATATTTGCATCGAGTCGAAGGCGATCTATCCAATGCTTCGTATTGGTATCATCGCTCGGGCCAGCCTAAATTTGAAGGGTCGCATAAGGAGGAGTGGCGTTCGATTGTCCAGGAACTGCTATCTCGCTAAGCAAGATTCGACGTCCTCTTTAAACCTTGACGGTGCTCGAAAACGCTTCGGTCTTGCCGGGACTCACCCGATGGAGGCCCACTTCGTTTTCCGGACTATTGGGCGGTCCCATCCAAGATTCGATACAGAAGAAGGGAGAAGCATCCGACTGCGTCCAAGTCACCACTGCGTATCCGGGATCCGGATCGTTGTCGGCTCCAACTTCGATCTCCAGCTTGGAATCGTCCAT
>DKNL01000079.1 GCA_002474325.1 Opitutales bacterium UBA7389 | reverse complement strand
CCCGGATACTTCATCGTCAGTCGTGAGCCAATATTGCAATCAATCCATTTAACCACAGCATCCTCGTGAGCAATCGCCCGTTTGGTCACTAGGTTGAACACGTTGCTAGACCAATTCTGCACGGTTATGTACTCGATTTTCGCTCCGGGCATGGCGACCAGTTCGACAACAGCGCTGTGCAAAGTCGCAGTATCGAATTTGGGAGCGGTACAACCTTCCATGTAGGTAACTTCTGATCCTTCGTCAGCTATGATCAGCGTGCGCTCGAATTGGCCGAAGTTTTCGGCGTTGATACGAAAATAGGCTTGAAGTGGATGGCTGACTTTAACGCCAGGCGGAACATAAATGAAAGATCCGCCAGAGAATACGGCGCTGTTCAGGGCGGAGAATTTGTTGTCGCCCGTTGGGATTACTTTGCCGAACCACTTCTTGAATATTTCCGGGTGCTCCATGAGCCCTTCGGTGCTGCCCATAAAAATGACACCATCTTTGGCGACGGCATCCTTGATATTTGAATACGCAGCTTCGGAATCGAATTGAGCTTCGACGCCGGCAAGAAATTTACGTTCGTTCTCGGGAATCCCGAGGCGCTCGAAGGTTTCCTTAACTTCATCAGGCACATCGTCCCAGTTCTTCTTGGATCGATTATCGCCGGAAAGATAATAGCGAATTTTGGAGAAATCGATATTTTCGAGATCCTTAGTTGCCCAATGCGTTGGCATTGGCTTGCCTTCGAAGACCTTTAGGGCCCTCTTCCGAAAATCCCGTATCCAATTGTTTTCTCCTTTTACATCGCAAATATAGTCAATGGTCCTTTCATCCAAGCCGACGCCGGCGTCGTACTTGTGGGACTCCTCGTATTTGAAATCGCCTTTGTCGCGATCGATATCCAGTTGCGTGGCTGTTGTGGTCATTTTTTTCTCGCTGAATTCCAGATGTGGTTATGCGGCGGTCTCGGTAATCTCTCTAATCCAATCGTAGCCTTTGCTCTCCAATTTCTCTGCCAGGCCCTTATCGCCGCTTTTTACGATGCGGCCATCGTACATGACATGAACCCGATCGGGAATAATGTAGTTTAGCAGACGTTGGTAGTGAGTGATTACCAGCGCCCCTAGATTGTCCCCGCGAAGGGCGTTTACCCCTTCAGATACGATTTTTAGGGCATCGATATCCAATCCCGAGTCCGTTTCATCGAGGACGGCGTATTTAGGCTCGAGCATCGCCATTTGCAAAATCTCGCATCGCTTCTTTTCGCCTCCCGAGAAGCCTTCATTGACTGAGCGAGAAGTGAATTTGCGATCGATCTTGAGCGCGTCCATTTTCTCGTATAGCTCTTTGTAGTATGCAGGTGCATTGAGTTCTTCGCCTTCGGGAAGGAGTGCGTTCTTCGCTGCCCGAATAAAGTTGGCGATGGTAACGCCAGGAATCTCCATTGGATACTGAAAGGCCAGAAAAAGTCCTGCCCGAGAGCGCTCGTCTATCTCTAGGTTCAAAATCGATTCGTCGTCCATGAGGACTTCGCCACTAGTGATTTCGTAATCCGGGTGACCAGCTAGAGCTTTGGCCAAGGTACTCTTACCCGTGCCATTCGGTCCCATGATGGCATGGATTTCCCCCTTTGGAATCGTCAGATCGAAATCCTTTATGATCCGCTTGTCGCCGATATTTACGTTCAGGTTCTTTATTTCCAAAGATTGGCTCATGAGAGTTTCAGCATTTGATTTTAAAAAGTAGTGGATTCAGCAGGCGCTTTCTCGTTTGCGCTTCTGCCGCGAAAAGTGATGTCGATCGAGTTCGGCTCGAAATTCTGGGGAAGAAGGCTGGCGAGCTTTTCCAAGATCTCTTGGTTCAGTAGCACGTCGTAGACTTCGCCACTATCGTCATCGTGAAAATGAGCGTGCTCGGACAGATTGGGGCAGTAGCGGGTTGATTCACGCTCGAGGTGGACTTGCTTCACCAGTCGGCACTGAACAAGCGTGTCGAGACAGTTGTAGACGGTGGCCAGCGATATTGAGGGCATCGCTGATTTCACCCGGGTAAAGATCTCATCTGCAGTCGGATGGTCTCGCTTCGATAGAATAGCGTCGTAGACGACTTCGCGCTGGCGAGTCGAACGAAGACCGGCCTGGGCAAGCTTCCGGTTTAGCGTCTTAGTTGTAGATTCTACGTTCATGTTTTGGCAATTCCAGGGTCTAACTAAGAATCAATCTCAATAACAAACTGGAATAAATCTAAATATAAAAAGCAAATTAGAATAATTCTAAGTATCAAGAGCAAATTAGAATAATTCTAAGTATCAGTATCCAAAAACGGTTCAAATTTTATCCAATAGCAAGATCTGGATTCGCTTGAACCGTGCTTCTCTGGTTCTACTCAGTGTCGGCCAAGTAGCGTTCCGCTTCGATGGCAGCCTGACAGCCCATTCCGGCAGCTGTAATCGCTTGCCGATACACGTGATCCGCACAATCCCCGGAAATGTAGACGCCCGGAATCTTGGTTTTTACCTGGCTGCCGTTTTCCGGTACAAAGTAGCCATTCTTATCGGTTGGGATATCGTTGGAAAAGGGACCCGTATTGGGAATATGGCCTATGGCGATGAACACGCCTTTGCAATCGATTTGCTTTGTTTCACCGGTCTTCACGTTTTTCATTTGGACGCCCGACACATTTCCGGTCTCGTCGGAAAGAATTTCTTCAACGACGAAGTTCCAAGCCATTTCGATCTTCTCGTGACCAATTGTTCGGTCAGCCATGATTTTCGAAGCTCTCAATTCATCGCGTCGGTGGACAAGAGTGATTTTGCTGCAGAAGCGGGTTAGGAATAGAGCTTCCTCGCAAGCGGTATCGCCGCCACCAACGACGACGACTTCCATGTCCCGGTAAAAAGCACCATCGCAAGTTGCACAGGTCGTCACTCCTTTGCCGCCAAACATTTCCTTTTCGCCGGGAATACCAAGCAAGCGTGGCGAGGCACCGGTCGAAATGATGATCGATTTCGCTTTAAACTCTACTGAGCTAGAGTGAAGCGTGTAAGGCGAGTTCGAAAAATCGACTGATTTGATAAGCGACTGCTTGAAGCGTGTCCCGAATCGAGCAGCCTGCTTTCGGAGATTTTCCATGAGCATGAAACCATCAACGCCTTCGGGGAATCCGGGAAAATTTTCCACTTCGCTGGTCTGGGTGAGCTGGCCGCCCGGTAGATCGCCTTCGAGTACGAGTGGATCCAGATTGGCCCGAGCCGTGTAAATGGCTGCGGTGAGGCCTGCACAGCCTGTTCCGATTATAATGACGTTTTCGATTTCGTCGGGCATGTTATTTTGAAAGTATGGAATTGTGAAAGTCAGTGATGAGATGGCAATAAGCGTATGATTTGGCAATGAGAGACTGAGAAAAAGATTAGTTTTGCCTCAGCATTGTCTTCGCGTAATCGCTTCTGTGTGAATTCTATCGTAGACACGCACACACACTTGGAAAGCTTTCACAAGAAGGGTTTGTTAAGTAACGCGCTCGATGCGGCCTTGAATGCAGGGGTTGCTCGTATGATAACTGTGGGTACGGATGAAAAAGACTGGGAAGTATATGCTCGTATGGCTGAGTCGAGGCCAGGGATTATTGACTACACGGTTGGCATTCACCCAACTTCGGTGGACGACAACTGGGAATCTCTTGCGGGCGGCATTCGTCCCTATTTCGAGCGTCCGCATCCACCCGTCGCTCTCGGCGAAATTGGCTTGGATCGATTTCATCTACCCAAAGACCCAAAGGAAGCGGAAAAGAAACTGCAGTGCCAGAAGGACGCATTTCGAGAACAACTAGAAATCGCGAAAAGCTTGGCGGCCACTGTGGTGATCCACTCTCGCGGGGCCTTTGCGGAGTGCGTGGAGGAAATCGACCGTTCTGGCGTTGATTGGAGTCGTGTAGTTTTTCACTGTTTTTCTGAAGGGCCGGGCGAAATGCAGCAGCTGCTCGATCGAGGTGGCTACGGTAGCTTTACGGGAATCATCACCTTCAAGAATGCGGAGCCAATTAGAGATGCGGCCCGATTGCAGGGTATTGATCGGCTCATGATCGAAACGGATGCCCCATACCTATCTCCAGTTCCTCATCGCGGTAAGCCGAATGAGATGGCCTATTTGCGACATACCGCCGATTTTTGCCAGGAGATGTTTGGAGAGGATGCGGAGAGCTTCGCCCGAAAGACAACGGAAAACGCTTATAGAGTTTACGGCTTGAAACGATAGGCTGTGCCTTCTCGGCTCCATGGTCGCTTCTTTTCTAAAATACTTCGGGGAAATCTATATTTTCATAAGGTCAAATAACCCCGATTATAGCGGCGATCTGCATGCCGAAGCCGCAGGCGATGGTCGCACCTAGAATTTGGAATTCTCCAGAGCTTACTCCATTGAGCCTTTATTTTTCGTCGAACTTGCTAGCGAATAGTCGAGAGAGTTCTTCTAAAGCGGTTTCTGCATCGTTTCCCGAGGCAATTGCTTTTAGCTCGGTACCTTTTCCCGCGGCAAGCATCATGAGCCCCATGATCGATTTGCCATTAACTTGCTCGTTGTCCTTTTCGAAAAAGAGGTCGGCTTCGAACTTGTTGGCTGCACGCACGATCATGGCTGCGGGACGGGCGTGGATACCCATCTGGTTCTCGACTAGCAGGATTTTTTCGACGTTTTGTCCTTCAGGATGCAGATTCGCGGAGTCCATGGGGGCTAGAAATAGACTTATTTCCGATAGAACAAGTGATTATTCATGAATTTGCGAGTTCACTTATTGATGAGACCGGGTTTTAAAGCAGGCTAATGATCGCAATTATCGCTCCAGCAAGACTGGCCTCCACGAGATTTCCGGAAAAGCTGCTGCACGAGATCAAAGGCAAAGCTCTGATTCTTTGGGTGGCGGAGCGGTTGGCCGATCAAGTGCCCGAGATCCCTCGGTATTTCGCCGTGGATCACCCCCGCCTCCAAGAGACTTTAGAGTCCGCTGGATTTGCTACGGTCATGACGCGATCGGATCATGTCTGTGGGACGGATCGTCTCGCGGAAGCTAACGAAAGTATTGGAGCGGATCTAATTATCAATGTGCAAGGGGATGAACCTTTAGTCACCAGAGGCCAGATTAAGGCATTGGAGGCTAGGTTGCAGAACGGATCCGACATGGCGACTTTGGCGACCCCATTTGAGAGTTGGGCGGACTTCTTAGACCCTAATCAGGTCAAGGTAGTTGTCGATACCGAGGGGAGAGCTCTCTATTTCTCCCGCTCCGCGATACCCTATGTTAGAGATCGGGAAGGCGATGCCAGCCAAGCTACGATATCGAATTTTCCCGCTTACCGGCACCTTGGGCTGTATGGATACAGTAGTGGGTTTTTAAGCGCGTTTTGCTCGCTTCCGAAAACGATTCTGGAGTATACGGAGAAGCTAGAACAACTCCGGGCTTTGGAAAACGGATATTCGATTCATGTCGACATCACGGATGATCCGTCAATTGGCGTAGATACGATCGAGGATGCCATTGCCTTCGAACGTTTCATCTAGCGTCTACAGGTTTTCAGGTTTGTAGGCCCGGCCCATTAATATAATGGTAGGGCTGCTTATCCCTATGTAGCCGAACAGACCGTCTCGGCCGTTTGAGGAGAAATGGCCCTATCGTCGTGACTATACGTACAGTTAAGTGAGCAGGGAGGACCGTATCGGTCCTCCGTTAAACGAAAAAGACCTCGGGGCCTTCAATTAGCCCTATCGTTTCGATTCTTCTCGGAGCTCGTGTCTTCCGAATTTATGGATCTTAGGAGCGGGTTAATCCCGCGATGAGCTCGGACCATTCAAGCAGGTGCGGTTGCGTTTTCCGCTACCAAATCATAGAACTTGCTGAAGTTTGGATTGGCATCGCTCGGTCCAGGTCCAGCTTCTGGATGGTACTGTACAGAGAAGACGGGTTTGCCTTTGAGTCGTATGCCGGCGATTGTCTTGTCATTGAGGTTAACCTCAGTGATTTCCGCTCCGGCTTCCTGAAGGCCTTCTTCTGAAGTGGCGAAACCATGATTGTGCGCGGTTATGGCGACCCAGTCTGTCTCGAAATTTTTAATCGGCTGATTGCCACCTCGATGCCCAAACTTTAGCTTATAGGTTTTAGCTCCTATGGCGTGGGTGATAATTTGATGGCCGAGGCAGATTCCGAAAGTCGGGTAATCGTCGATTAGCTGCCGCACAGTTTCATGGGCATAAGTCACTGCTTCTGGATCGCCGGGTCCATTGGAAAGAAAGATTCCTTCGGGTTCGATGGCCTTGATTTCCTCGACGCTAGCGGTGGCCGGAAAAACGTGAACCTCAAAGCCGTGATAGGATAGCTCCCGGAAGATCGACTTCTTGGCTCCGAAGTCGAGGGCAGCGATTTTGAAGACACGCTTATCCTGAGCTTGAGGCCGAATCTCGGAACCTGATGGGTTGTATGGCCAGCGATCGTCGTCAGGTAAAGTGTAGACGTATTGGCGGTCTGTCGTAACCTCTTTGACGTAGTCGGCCCCGATAATGCCTTCCCATTCGCGGGCCCGGCGGACAGCCTCGTCATTTGAAATATCTTCGGTACTAAGGCAGGCTTTCATCGCTCCGTGAACTCGCAACTTCTTGGTCAAGGCACGAGTGTCTACGCGATCGAGGCCGGGAATACCATTTTTTTCCAGATAATCGCAGAGCGATTCGCTGCTTCGCCAGTTGCTAACGATTGGACTCAGCTCTCGAACGATAAAGCCGCGAACGATAGGAGACTCGGCCTCATTGTCTTCTGCGTTCACTCCATAATTGCCTATCATTGGGGCAGTCATGGTCACGATTTGGCCAAAGTAGGATGGGTCCGTCAGAATTTCTTGGTATCCAGTCATGCTCGTATTGAATACGGCTTCTCCAACGACCGTCTTTTCGCTCCCGAAGGGGCAGCCCCGGAATACCGTTCCATCCTCTAGTGCCAAAACTCCTGTTCGTAATTCGCTCATTTCGATTTTTGACAAAACGTAGTTTACGGAATTGCGCCAACACCTTTTTGTTGCTTGTTCAATAATTGAAGCGTAGAACGCTTGGTCATATGTAGTGATGTGCAGAAAAATCGAGCTTTGGTTCGTCAATAATGGACTGGGCTCATGGCTCAAAACTATGCCTTACACAGAAGATCGAAACAAATGGTACGAAGGCCAAGGTAATTGGAAAGATACCCCGAAGTCAGATTGGGAGGATTGGACTTGGCAACTTAGGAACCGCATAACCTCCCTCGAGCAACTCGAACCGCTGATCGATCTGACTGGGGACGAAATGACGGGCTGCCAACATGCCAGCAAGAAGTTGGCCATGGCGATCACGCCTTACTTCTTCAATCTGATCGATCGCGACGATCCGGAATGCCCGATTCGCAAGCAGGTGATCCCTAGATCTGGGGAGATAGTCGTTTCTGGTGAGGAGATGCTGGATCCCGTGGGCGAAGATGCCCATTCGCCCGTGGCGGGCTTGGTGCATCGTTATCCGGATAGGGTGCTGTTCCTTGTAACCGATCGATGCGCGGCCTATTGTCGGTATTGCACGCGAAGCCGTTTGGTCAGTAATGCCCAGGACTATAATTTTCATCCCGAGTTTGAGCAGGGGCTAAGGTATATCGAAACGCATCCAGAAGTTCGCGACGTCCTTTTAAGTGGAGGGGATCCGCTGCTCCTGTCGGACAACAAGCTCGACTATCTTTTGGGGAGGTTGAGACAGATTCCACATGTAGAGTTCATTCGTATTGGGTCACGGATACCGGTCTTCATGCCTCAGCGGATTACGGATAATCTTTGCGACATCCTTAGGAAACACGGACCCATTTGGATGAGTATCCACGCTAACCATCCAAAAGAATGTACGGCGGAGCTCAAAGCTGCGTGCGAGCGACTAGCATTTGCTGGCGTGCCACTCGGCAACCAGTCAGTGCTGCTGAGCGGTATCAATGACGACGTAGATGTCATGAAAGCATTGATACACCGTTTACTAAGGATGCGAGTGCGACCGTACTATATATATCAGTGCGATTTGATCACCGGCAGCGCCCACCTTCGAGCCAGCGTATGCAAAGGGCTCGAGATTATAAAAAAGCTGCGTGGGCATACGACGGGTTATGCCGTGCCCCAGTATGTTATTGATGCTCCGGGCGGAGGCGGCAAGGTACCGATCAATCCCCAGTACATAACTAAGATCGATGACGAAGCTATCCATTTTCGTAATTTCGAAGGGAAACTTTTCCGCTATCCGCTCAAGAGCTTTATGATCGACGACGAGTGTCGTTGTCACGAGCAGGAGATCGAGTGCTAAAGACCTTGTCTAAAAGGGGTAGGGAGGATCCACCTTCGTTGGGCTACCGCGAGGGCTCTCGGTTCGATACTCCGTCTCAGTTCTTAAGCGAGGCTTTCCATAGTCCGGCGTAGTCAGTTGCGAAAGAGTAACGCTTTGATGCCCTTACAAAAAAACGCCGCCACCCAAAAGTGACGACGTTTGGAGTTTATAAAAAATTTCCAGTTATGCGATTGCTGCTTCGTAGTTCGCGTTAGCTGTTTCCCAATTAACCACATTCCAGAAAGCTGCAATGTAATCGGGTCGGCGATTCTGATAATTCAGGTAGTAGGCGTGTTCCCATACATCGAGACCGAGCAAGGGCACGGCGCCATCCATCAAAGGAGAGTCTTGGTTGGGAGTCGAGCAGACGCAGAGTTTTTCGTCACGCACGCAAAGCCAGGCCCAACCGCTACCAAAACGAGTGGCTCCAGCTTTGGCGAAATCGGCTTTGAAGGCATCTAAGCCGCCTAGCTCGGAATTGATCGCTTTGCCAAGAGCGCCGACCGGATCGCCGCCGCCATTGGGTCCCATGATTTTCCAAAATAGGCTGTGATTAGCATGGCCGCCACCGTTGTTGCGAATGGCTCCTCGGATGCCCTCGGGAACGGCACCCAAGTCGGAGATCAATGCCTCAACTGATTTGGCCTCTAAGGCGTCGTGACCCTCTAGGGCAGCGTTCACGTTATTGATGTAGGTCTGATGGTGCTTCGTATGATGGATTTCCATCGTCCGAGCATCGATATGCGGTTTGAGTGCATCGTATGCGTAGTCCAAACTTGGGAGTTCGTATGCCATAGTTAGTTTTCGATGATTAGATTAAAACGAAAAAGGAGGATATTAAAGAAAGAATATACTTTGTCAAATAGATCTGTTGTTGCTTTCGCGTTTCAGACGGAAAAAGCTTTGCAGGAGCTCCGTGCACTCGTCCTGCAATACGCCTGAATTGATGATGCAGGTGTGGTTTATTCCTGGATACTCATTGACGTTAAAGGCCCCGCCAAGCCCTCCCATTTTGGGATCGGGAACAGCGTAAAGCACGCGCTTCAATCGAGACATGATTGCCGCTCCTGAGCACATGGGGCAGGGTTCCTTGGTTACGTAAAGTGTGGCCTCGTTCAGTCGCCAGTCACCGATCGACCGGGAGGCTTGAGTGATGGCTAACATTTCCGCGTGGGCGGTGGGGTCTTTGGAGATCTCAACTTGATTATGTCCTTTCCCAACGATTTCGCCGCCGTATTCAACGATTGCCCCGATGGGGACTTCATTGGCCTTCCAGGCATTGATAGCCTCGTTGTAAGCAAGTGTCATGTAAAACTCGTCGTCTTTGACTAACTGCGATGGATACCGCTTTTGAAACGGGCATTCTGGAGCTGTTTTGCTAGTCTGATCCATCGATTTCATAAGGGGAACACTGGAGGGAAAACACTTGACTATTAGGGGAGATATGAAAAACACGAGGCTCTTCATTGCAAGAGCCGGTCGCTGCCGGTAGGTTCAGACGTTAGTTATGGCCGACGATGGGATACAAGTAGAAGGCAAAATAGTTGCGGTGCTACCAGGAACGATGTTCCGGGTAGAGCTCGAAAACGGTCATACTGTTCTTGCTCATATCTCTGGTAAGCTACGGAAGCACTTCATCAAAATCACCACTGGCGATTTGGTGAAGATGGAAATGAGCCCCTACGACCTGGACAAGGGCCGGATCATCTATCGCTTGAAGAATAACGCACAGCGTAGAAATGTCCCGATCCGCTCGTACGGGCCGCGTCGCAGGTAGAATATAGGCTTGTCGACTTTTTGAGCCGGTGCAGCATTGCAATTTGTGAAGCGTCGCTTAGACGAAGCAATTGACAGCTATCTGGCTTTCGCTGCTCTTGAGAAAGGCCTCGCGAAAAATACGCTTGCTGGATACGGGCGGGATCTGAAGCAATTCGCTTCCTTCGCGTCAACCGAAGCGGGAATCGCCAGCTTGGATGCTATTGATGAGAGGGTAGTTTCTGATTGGATATACGCTTTTAGCGATCAAGGCATTTCCAATGCCAGCCTTTGCCGCAAGCTAAGCTCTCTTCGTATGTTCAATGCCTATCTGCTTCGCGAGGAGTGGATTTCGCGTTCATTTGTTGAACTCGTAGCGGGTCCAAAACTAAAGCGGAAGGCTCCGGATGCGCTCTCGGTCAAGGAAATGGAGACATTGCTGGACGTCCCCGACTTATCGACACCAATGGGTTTACGGGATCGAGCTATACTGGAAATGCTTTACTCGTCGGGCCTGCGAGTTAGCGAGCTCTGCGAAGCCAAGCTACAGCAATTCGACGTCGCCAATGGGGCGGTCAAGGTATATGGTAAGGGATCAAAGGAGAGAGTCGTTCCAATGGGATTTCAGGCGGTGCTCGCTTTGTCGGGATATCTGGAGCAGGGAAGGCCTCATCTCGTGAAGTCTAAAACAGGAAGTGCTTGCTTTCTAAGCAATCGAGGTAGTCCGATTTCCCGAAAAACTGTGTGGGTTCTGCTTAAAAAATACGCTGCCAAAGCGGGTATTGCCAAACCAGTTAAGCCTCACGGACTCCGGCACTCATTCGCCACCCATTTACTTTCGGGCGGAGCGGATCTTCGCGTCATTCAGGAATTGCTGGGCCATGCGGATATCTCGACCACTCAGATCTACACGACTGTGGAATCGGAGCGGGTAAGAACCGCCCATGAGGAATTCCATCCGAGAAGCAAAGGAGCATCGGATATTTAGAGCAGCCCATATCTTAGACGCGATCGCTGGTCGCATCTAAAGAAAAAGCGGAAGCAGCAGTCTCCGCTCCAGCAAATGCGGG
>DKNL01000217.1:2514-4525 GCA_002474325.1 Opitutales bacterium UBA7389 | reverse complement strand
GCGTGCTCCCACTGTCGTTGGAAGCATTGTGGGATCGGCTAAAATCAGTTCGCGAAAAGCTGGACTAAGCGAAGTCGAATTCTATTTTCGCCTATTCGCATTTTATGGGGAAACGCACATTACACTTCGATAATCCAGGTCAGCTGTCACAGCTCTACGGCGGAAACGAAGACAACTTGCGATCAATCGAATCGAAGTACGGAGCGCAAATAGTATCTCGCGATGGATGGCTGCAAGTCGCAGGTGAAGATGGGGTTGTCGAGCAGGTAGAAGCGGTTTTTAACCTGCTTCAAGATGCTCGAAATCAAGGTCTTAAGCTTCGCAAGGCGGATTTTGACAGCATCGTTGACGGCATCCGCGACGGCAGGGAATCCGAGTTGCGCTCTCTATTCGATGAAGCCTGTGTCATAAAGACGCGTCTTTCCACGATTGTCCCCAAAACGATCGGTCAAAAATGCTACATGCGATCCATTTTCGATAATGACATCGTTTTTGGCATCGGTCCTGCGGGAACTGGCAAGACCTATCTAGCCATGGCAGCAGCAGTCTCTAAGCTGTTGGACGGATCGGTTAAACGACTTATCCTGAGCCGCCCAGCCGTGGAAGCTGGGGAAACATTGGGGTTTCTGCCAGGGGATCTTCAGGAAAAAATTCTCCCCTATCTAAGGCCCTTATACGACGCTATTTATGATATGATCGATCGGGAAGACGTCGCCAAGCTGATCGAAAAAGGGGTCATCGAAATCGCTCCTTTAGCATACATGCGAGGGCGAACATTGAGCGATTCATTCATCATTCTCGATGAAGCCCAAAATACCACGCCCGAACAAATGATGATGTTTTTGACCCGATTGGGAAATGAAAGTAAAATGGTTATCACCGGCGATATTACCCAAATCGACATTCCGCCTCACAAAACCTCTGGACTCCTGGAAATCAGGAAGGTCATCAAGTCCCTGAAGGGCATAGACTTCCACGAATTTGGCTCACAAGATGTTGTCCGCCACCATCTCGTCCAAAAGATCGTGGACGCCTACCAGGTCCACCGAGAACGAGAGCAAGACTGACATCGCAGCCTAAAGTTAGCGTTGCCTCGAACGTTGAAATTGAACCTTTTGGACACTCCTACGTCGAACAAGCATGCCTCTCGCAGAGCAGTTTAGAGTGCTTCTACAACGCTTTTTCCCGAAAAAGCGGAAGAAGCGTAAGACGGAAGCATCGTCGTCTATCCTCAATTTTCTTGAGAAGAGCCGAGCCATATCCATCGCCATATTCGGAATTACGGTGGCCGCTATCGTCATCACTAGCTTTGTGGGAATCCGTCCTTCCGGCTTCCAATTCTTGCCCAACCAGCTCGCCACGATACGCATCGTGGCTGCGGAGGACTTCACCTACCAGAGCGCTATACTGACTGACAAAGAGCGCGAACAACTTCTCACCGAAGTGCCGCCCGTCTATCGTACGGACATGACCTACTTTGATCTTTTCAGTAAGCACGTTAATGAGCTAGTGGAGGAAATGGATCGTTTCGCCACGATTGAGCAGGATCTTTCCGCCAACGCCGCTCAAGAAATGATTAACGAGATTACCGAGCGGTTTAATCAAAAAAATGAATACCGCCTTTCAGAATCCGACTTGGCCACTGTTCTGGAATTTTCCGACCCGGAAACTCGCAGGGAACTTATCGAGACTGGGCTCACCAGCCTGCGGGAAAGCTACAAGATCGGGATCTACGATAAGGAAGACAAGAATTTCGATTTCGGCGATCAATCTATTGCCCTATTCAAAAGAGGCGACCAAGTCAGCCAAAGCCGCATCGAATCTACCGACGACGCCCTCACTATGCTGCGGGTGGCATTGAATGCCCAGAATGTACCGCCGCGCGTTTCCAGCGCTTTCAGCCGCCTATTTCGCGATGGCGTTCGCCCCAATTTCAGGCGAGATGAAACCGAGATGCTCGCCTTGCGGCAAAAGATGCTGGAATCCCTGCAACCGGTCATCGTTAAAGTCG
>DKNL01000217.1:0-2122 GCA_002474325.1 Opitutales bacterium UBA7389 | reverse complement strand
TAGCTTACATCCGCCATCTTGATGGCAAGAAAGTGGACACGCTCGATCTGCAGCTCGTCGGCCGGGCCCTGATGGTTATGGCCATGCTTACCGCCGCTACTTTCTACATACGCCTCGAAGATAGAGCTACTCTCGAAAGCAATGGGCGTCTGGGGCTGCTGGCTCTTGTCGTCGTCTGCAATCTCGCTTTGGTTCGCTTGTGCTTCGAGATGGGGAATTTGGATCAATTCCTCTACGACAGTAGCCTCTCCGCGATTCTTCCTTACATCGCTCCGACAGCACTATCTCCCCTTATCATCGCGATACTAATGGGTAGCGGGCCTGGACTATTGACAGCCCTCGTCGTCAGTCTCTTCTCCGCGGTCATGTTCGGCAATCGCCTGGAACTCATGGTAATGACGTTCCTCGCTTCCTGTCTGGCGATCTTCATATGCCGCAACATCCGCAAACGCGGTCGGGTCGTCACCGCAGGTGCGGCTGGTGGCGTAAGCATTGCGATTTTCACTTGGCTATACAATTGGGCCGATGGTTTACCGCTAGAAACTATCTTCCAGCAAGCCTCCACTGCGACACTAGCAGGGGTCGTCCAAGGGGTGGTGATCGTAGGCGTCCTCCCGATTCTCGAATCCCTTTTTAAGCGTACCACCAACATCACTCTTTTGGAGCTCAGCGACTACAACCATCCCATCCTAAGGCGGATGCAACTGGAAGCGCCAGGCACCTGGCACCACAGCCTAATGGTTGCCAACTTGGCTGAGAACGCCTGCAACGCGATCAAAGGGAATTCTCTGCTCGCCCGTGTTAGCTCGATGTTCCACGACATCGGGAAACTGGTGAAACCGGAATACTTTACGGAAAACCAGCTCGATGGGCGCAATCCTCATGACGAGAAAACCGCCTCTTTCAGCGCCCTGGTCATCAAAAGCCATGTCAAAGAGGGAGTCGATCTGGGCCTCACCTACAAATTGCCCCGTCCCATCATCGATGTGATCCGCCAACACCATGGGACAAATCTAATCCGATATTTTTATCACAAAGCGAGTAAGCAGGCAGAGGAAGATGGTTCCGACGCTTCCACGATCCAAGAGTCTACCTATCGCTACGACGGGCCAAAGCCCCAGTTCAAAGAGAGTGCCGTCATCTTGCTAGCCGACTCCCTCGAAGCCGCGAGCCGATCACTGCAAAAAGTGACCCCTCAGAATATCGAAGAGCTTGTTGATCGGATCTTCAAATCGAACACCGACGATGGCCAATTGGACGAGTGCGCCATAACTATGTCGGAACTGGCCAAAATCAAGGAGAGCTTCATATTCACCTTGATCAATTCGCTCCATTCACGCATCGCTTACCCCGGACCTCAGGAACAGGTGACGTCATCCGGTAAAAAGACGACGCATGAACGAAAGCCCGAACGAGTCGAAACGAGCGCAAGTCAGTAATCTTTGCCCCAAGCTGATCGTCGAGGAACGGGACGTCGACCGCTTGTTCGCTACACTCGATCGCTTCGGAAGCTTTGATGCACCTGGTGGCGAACTCTCGGTCGCATTCGTATCTAAATCGGAGATCTCCCGTATTCATGACCAATTCATGCAAGTTAACTCACCCACCGACGTCATCACCTTCCCTGGGGATGTAGAAAATGGACTAGCAGGCGAAATCTGCGTTTGCCCAGAAGTCGCCGTGGACTACGGAAACAAACACAGAGTCCCTTTCCCAGAAGAGCTCTCGCTCTACTTGATCCACGGTTACCTCCATCTCTGCGGTTTCGATGATCGATCCAATGAGGCAAAACTCAAAATGAGATCCGCTGAAGAATTAGCCATGAATTTGATAAAAAGCCATGATGCGATCCCATTTTTTCAACTTAAGGAGGGTACGAAATGGTAACAAAGCGGGAAACGGATACACGAGAGGAACTATTGAAGCTACTCTATAAGACAATCTACGCTTTGGCGTTCGCGTTTTGGTCGAGAACCACGCGATCTAAGCTTCTCTGTAGGGAACTACCAACTGAACTTGATCAGCGTGGTTCCGGAGTAGGCTCTTGATCAATAGTTGCTGACCTCTAACAGATAGTAGGGCTGACTATCCCTATTCAGCCGAAATTGTAGAGGTTACCTAT
>DKNL01000088.1 GCA_002474325.1 Opitutales bacterium UBA7389 | reverse complement strand
TCTTCCTTATCTTCAGGCGGCGGCGGGATATCCTCAGGCGGTGGAGGAGGCGGGGCCTCACTCGAATCCATTGTAACGACTTCCCGCGTCTCCATGGTGATTTGACCAAGGATATGCATGGCGGGCAGGACAATGAAGATTCCGGCTGTGAACGCTATTCCGAGAATACCATTCACGAAGAAGCTACCTTCTTGATTCGATGCCGTATAATTTGTGCTCATTTAGGGATTTCGTGGTGTTCAATTTTTCGTTGGCTAGCTTGCGACTCGATTCCGGAACTGTTGCAAGGTGATGCTCTCCAAGCGAACGAGAAACCCTTCGTAGTCGATGACTTTCTGTCTTAAATAATAGATGACGAAATATCCGGGGATTGCCAAGCAGAGTCCCATCTGAGTTGTAATCAGTGCTTCGTGAATCCCGCTGGCAACGATATTAGTCGTACTTTCAGATCCCCCAAGGGAAATACCGTAGAATGTGGTTAACATGCCCAAAACCGTTCCCAGTAGACCCATCAACGGAGCGGTGTTCACCACGATGGTTAGGAAGGTTATGTTTTGGTTAAGACGGGGCATCTCTGCAGTTCGGATCTCTGCGAAGCGGTTTTGAATATCATTTAGCGATTCAACGCCATCCTGCGAGTAGCGGATGATTTCGCCCACCTGGCCCTTTGCGTTAGATGAATCCCTCACCCAGGCCTCACACTTTTCCATAGAGGTCTTGCGAAAGTGTCCTTGAAGGAAGAATACCCAGAGCCTGGCAGCTACGAAAAATGCCATCAGACCCAGAACGAATAGCGGAATCATGATCCATCCGCCAGATCCAAGGATTTCAGTTGCCTGATCTAGATATGGTTTGTCGTCGTACATGGAGGTAGGAAATTTGAATTGTCAGCAGGGGAACTAAGCGGTCCACCGGTATTTAATTTCGGAGATCAAATTGCCGCTGCGAGAATGTTGGTGAAATAGCGTTTCAACAATCGAGTCAAGCGTATCCCCATATAAAATCGGCAGGTTTTCAGCTTGTTTCCGATTCGTTTGGACAATGTTTAGCTGTTATGAACTACAGATGTAATATATTCAAGGTAAATGCGTCCTGAAAGGTTTTGCCTGCAGGCTTCCGTGTGGATCGGCTGAGCCAGCGAGATCTGGCGTGGCCAATCTTAGTGCGAGGGTTGGATGTAGCGATTGGGAAGCTCGACAATCCCCATTTCGTAGGCGTAGCGAGTCAGATCGACGGTGCTTCTGGCTTCTAGTTTTTTCATCAGATTGACTCGATGGGCCTCGATGGTTTTCACGCTAACATCAAGCTGCTCGGCAATCTGCTTGGTGCTGAATCCCTCGGCCGCAGCCTGAAGCACTTCGCGTTCTCGATTGGAGAGGCGGCCTTTGCGGCACCCGGTTTGAGACCGGAAAATGTGGGATTCACGCAATAGTCTGGCTGCCATGGGGCACAAATAGCTTCTGCCCTCAGACACCTCTTTGAGGCCTTTGGTGAGCTTAAATGCCGATGAACTTTTGGATATGATGCCGTGGCAGCCTAATTCGAGCAGTTCGCGTATCGAATCTGGCGTGAAATTGGCGGAAATGGCGATGAAACGGGTTTTGGGATGCTTCTTGCCAAATTGCCTTATGATTTCAGATCCATTCAAACTGGGTAGGAGCAGATCTAATATAACCAGGTCCGGTTTTTCATCTTAGCAAAGCCTCAGGCCTTCCCTTCTGTCCACAGCCTCTCCGACGACGGTGATGCCGGGTATGCTTGAGGCGAGGCTAGTTACAAAATCTCTCAGCATGATCTGATCTTCAATGACAACAATACGGGTTTCGCTTTTATACATGTTTTAAACGGGGCATTTTTTCAAAAAGCTGTTTACGAGCATTTAGGTTGAGACTTCTAAACCGTCCGTTCAAACGCTCGAGAGCAGATTTTCGAGATGCCGCTATCGAGATTAATGTTCCAGGCGAACAAAATTGGAACAAGGTCAATTTTGTCGGTAAGGATACCTATAAACTGGTTTATTTTGACCTCTGGGCACTGGATACACGGGTTTTGTTCCAAGTTTGTCATGAATTGGAAACTACCAATAATTAGCAGCGAATTTACCAAAAGACCCTTCCTAAAGCATTAAATCGCAAGTTTTTGCGATTCTCGAGGTGTTTAGGTTTGCTTCGTTTCTATAACGGAGTATCGAATACGGTTTATGGCTAATGGTTCATCAAATAAAAAGCCCAATGCGGCATTCATGAAACCCGTTACCCCAGATGCGGCTCTTGCTGCGGTTGTGGGAGCGGATCCACTACCTCGCACTGAAGTGACGAAGAAACTCTGGGATTATATCAAATCTAACAATTTGCAGAATCCTTCAAACAAGCGAGAGATCATCGCGGATGACAATTTGAGAGCTGTCTTCGATGGTAAAGACAAGGTTACGATGTTTGAAATGACGAAGCTGGTTTCAAATCACGTAAGCTAGCTAGAATCATCCCCTTTTTTATTTTGAGAGCCTCAAACCCTAGTCGGTTTGGGGCTTTCGCTTATCTAGCGGGAGGTACTCTAAACGGCCCTTCTCCAGAGAGCGGGCTCCCAATCTATTGAGCCTGGTTGGTGTCCCCGGGAGTTCGACATCGATTTGAATGGGCAAATGGTCTGAGGCGAAGCTTTTTATGACCTCAGCCCGAGAAACGGTAAACGGCTTGGGAACAAGGACGAAATCTAATCCTCTTGAGGGTAGATAGGCTGGGAACGTCCGCTTGTTTTGCGGGTGGCAGGTATAGGGGGTGTGGTGGGCTACCTTTATAAGGAATTGGCGGACAGCGTCGCCGAAACGGCGAGAGCAAGTATTGAAGTCGCCGCAAATGATGGGGGGTGTATCTTGAGCATGCGACTCCGAAAATCGCTTAATTCGTTCGAGGATGGTTTCGATCTGGGCGATTCGGGCTCTTCTCGAGCCGAAGTCTAGGTGGAGGTTGATTATGTCGATGCTCCTGAAGCCAACTATGAACCGGGCGTCCATGAATCCCTTTTCCCCTAGGTTGCGATTACCAAAAGGAGTAACAATGCATTCGGATATTGGATACTTTGAGAGAAACGCGTTTCCGTAGCACAAGGGTTTGCGACCGAACCGGGTGTTGTGTATCCCATGTTCTGCGTGAGGGTAACCGCTTTCCTCCTGGATGTGCTTCAGCAGGTCTATGTGGCGATTCCAGTGGGAAGATTGATCGATTTCCTGAAAGGCTACAATGTCTGGCGAGTGTAGTTTGATTAGTTGAGAAATCCTCTCTAGATTTTTTTTGATGCTGTTCGTACTATGAAAACCCTGGTAGATGGACAGGCCCCTTGCATGTGCGATATTAAAACTCATGATACTGAGCTTCTGAGCGGTTTCGTGGACTGTTGGCATATTTTGGAATAACAGAGGCTTAAAATTCTGTAGAAAGGTTAAAATCGGCAATTACCCCCTGAGCTGAACCTATTGTACACTGGGCAAATCTAGTTCGGATCGAATTCGCTGGTCAGATCGCGGCTAACCTCCAGCTCCAAACACCCTCAATTGCGAATGAGAGCCAAGCGAACGAAGATTGGCTGCCATCTCTCGGTCCATTTACGGCGCCTGGGTTAAGTTCGTATCCAAAGTCGGTTTTGCGTTTAACGGGATAGTGCAAATGTCCGAACAAGACAACATCGACTGAAGAGTCCGAAGTTTGAGGCGGTCGATGTTGTAATCGGAAGCGTATCCCGAACCTTTCTAGAACGAGAGAATGTGGAGATTGCTCATATGGATCGCAATTGCCTTGTACGGAGAGAAACTCGGGGCCTAGGGACCGAAGGCGTTGCAATGATTCCAAATCGCAGATATCCCCGAGGTGCCAGATTTCGTCTGCGGACTCGATAGCAGAAATCAATTTTTCGGGTACTTTGTCATGCGTATCCGAAATAACCGCAATGTTTAATGTCGAGTCCATTCGCAATCGGCTATTCGAATTCGATCCCGTAGCGCTCGAGCGAAGCTCCATTCAGTTCCCTCAACTCCGAGTAGGCATCCAGAAGATCGATTTTCGCTTGAAGCTCGTCCACTCGGGATTCATCCATTCTTTGCTGAGCCTCTAGTACTTGTCGGCCGGTGCTCAAGCCAGCATCGAACTTGGCCTTTTCCATTTCGAATTCCTCGATGCTAAGTTTGGTAGCGAGTTCTCTGATACCGATTCCCTCGATTGCGGTGATCACGTTTCTAACGGCGATTCTCGTGTCGCGAATCAATCGCTGCTTTTCTCTCACGGCTCTAGCATCTTCGGTATCCAGTTGGATTTGGGCCTTTATGAAGTTGGCCCGCTTTTCATTGAGCCCCCAGGGGACGTCAAGCGAAAGGGACCACTGCCAGTTGTAGCTATCGGCTTCGGTAACATCGTCAAAGGCGGATTCGAGCGAACCTTCGAGACCGGTTAGTGAATAGTCGCCATTGAGATTAAGGGATGGCAGGCGATTGCGCTTAGCCCTTCTCAACTCGATTTCCCGTTGGTATCGCTGATTGAGAAGCGTCAAGTAGCGGGGTGCATTTTCGATAACACGATTGAATGTCGTTTCGACATTCGGCTCGATAGGATCTTCTACGTCTGGCGCCTCGACTATCAACGTGCGCTCTCGCAGGGACTCGTCCCCAATCACGGTGATCAAGCGGTCTTTAGCATCTTCTAGCTCTTTTTCGGCCCGCAAGAGGCGGTCGGTCGCGTTGGCTACACCAACTTCCGCCTGAAGAACGTCGAGGCTCGTGGCTATGCCTGTATCCATTTTTGTTCTATTCTCTGAAAATAGGGCGTTAGCTAGATCTAAAGCCGCCTGGCGAACATTCAACTGCTCTTGAGCGAAGGCCAGAAAATGATAGGAGGATTCCACGGTGTTCACGACTTGGAGAACGGTGGCCTGAAAATCGAGATTGGCTTGATCGAGGGAAAGACGGGCTAAACGGCGACGGGCTTTGGCGACATCGGGACCATAGCCGCTGAGAAGAGGCTGTCGCAAACTAAGCGTTGTGCTGGCGACATAGCGGGGATTGATAGTGCTATTTGTTGAGTTGGAGAAATTGCGATTCAGGCGAGTACTCAACGATATATTGCCGCCCGTATTCAAATCTTGAGATACGATTGCTCGGCTAACCTGATTGTTTGATTGAGGTTGAGCGGCTCCATCTAGGAGATCCCCTGACCGGACTTGGGTATTGAAACTATCTGAGGTAGTGATGCCGAAGCTCGGTTGGAATTCAGAGTCTGCGATCTTCACGTCTTGTTCAGCCCGCTTAGTCGTATTATCACTGATACGAACGTCGAAATTGCTTTCTAAAGCCATTTGAATGGCTTTCTCAACAGTCAGGATTTCTTGTGCCTGTAGTCCCAAACTAGTCAGACACAGAACCAGAATGAAGAAGGATCGAACGTAAGATTGGCTTGATCGAAGCGCTGGAGGAGGCGATTTTGTCATGTGGGAACTTTCCTTTCTTCACGAGTCGATGTTTTGGACCGCAATTTCCAAGCGAAGATCGCGCAAAAAGCGATTAGAACGAGAATAACTAAGTAGCCGTCGGCGACGCGTGTCGTACCGGTAAAGGCATTCGCGGAGGAAGAGGTTTCGAATCCTCCTCCTACTGCTTTGATTGTAAAGACCCATCCGGAATGAAGAGCCGCGTTTGCCCAGAGATTGGAAGTCAGAAGAAATACTTGGTGCAGAAGAATGCCCACAAGAAAAATAGAAGTGAGGTAAGTGAAGTCGAATTCAGTAACTAATGCTGCCATCATCGCCCAAGCCGTGTAGAAGCCCTCGTAGAGACCGATTTCTTGAGGCGAGGTATTCGTGAAGACCTCCGCTGAAGCTTTGAAGTGGAGGATGGCGAAAAACAAGGAGGATAGCAGGATAGCTGGTAAAGGCCTCAACACGGTGTAGAACATCCTGAATACAAGCCCGCGAAATACTATTTCTTCTAAGAGGCCGACCAAAATGCCTGCTAGCATGGCATTCCCCAGATTCGAGAGAAACCCGCCGGCTGATACATCGGACTTAAGCTGGATAGCTCCAAATGCTGCTGAGCTCGCGTAAATGATGGCGATCATGCCGAACCCGTAGGTAAACCAAGTGGTTGCAGTCTTCAAGAAGGGCCGAGAGAAACCCGCCGACTGAAACGATGTAATGCGGCACTTCCAAAAGAGGAATGGCAAGATTAGAAGAACGCAGAGCCAGCGACTTCTGTCGAAGAACTTTGTATAGGGTTTGCTTGCCAAATAACTGCTTCCGTCCGGATCCGCGAAATGCGTGATTTTCCAGGCCGCTAGGCTAAGGAAAACCGCGACGAATAGGGAACCGAAGTAGAGTAGACCCAGTAGCCAAATGCCCTTGGACGAATAGGATTGGTTGGTAAGACCGTATAGGAGATGCCGTTGTTCGCGTATCACTGAAAACCCTGATGCCAAAGTGAGCCCTGATTGGCCAGCTTCATTCGCCGACCGTTGGCACGGACCGAATTACTGTTTTTCGTATTCTTCCTTAACCAAGCGTTTGTAGATTCGAAATCTGGCTGATTTTTCCTTGGCCGTACTGGGCTTTCGAGCGATACGAGAGGGTGGGGCAGTCAACGCTTGCAAAGGTTTTATAGCCTGCCCGCATTTCGGGCATTGATCTGGCAATTCGGAATTTCCATCCAAGTTCAATTCGGGGCGGCCGCCAAACCTGCCCGCACTAGTTCGTCGTTCGCTAGTTTGCTGATGTATTGAGAGACGGCGTATCGCTCGTAATTTCCGGAGAGCACTGCCATGCGCGATTCGAATTCCTCGTTATCCGTGTCGATTTCTGGAATCTCTTTTCCCAATACCTGAATAATGTATCCTTTGTCTTCACGTATAGTCACATTGGATACATTACCAATTTCTAGATTTATAATCGAGAATATGAGACCGGAGTCTAATCCTTCGACCGTATCTCCGCGCTTGAATTTAGAAAACTCGGAAATCGTCATCCCTTTCGATTCCGCTTTCGTTTTAAATGCTTCGGAATCGAGCTCATTGAGCTCAGAGGCTAGCGTGTTGGCGTGTTCTGTCCTCAAGCGTCGTCCTTCCTCTTCCCTATAATCCTCTTTGATACGAGCTTCCACGGTCTTGAATGAGGGAACGAATTCCGGGGTCTCGCTTTCTAGCAACAGAATGTAGGTAGAGTCTCCTTCGATAATGGGCTGAGAGTACATGTAGCTTTCATTTAACTGAAAGGAGGTGGCGATTAGGTTTTGGCTCCAAGCCAGTCCTAGTGGCCGTTCATTTCGGGCGAAAGGCGTGGTATGTTTGGTTTGGATACCCTTTTGCTCGGTGAGGCTTTCTATGCGCTCGAGAGAAAGCGCTTGGGAGGCTTCCGTCGCGTTATCGAGTTCAACGATAGCGAGTCCTACGGATTCAGCATTCTTGCGGCTAACTTGGCGAGCTTGCTCTAGCTTGTAGTCAAATTCAGCTTGATCATGGGCTTCCTCGAATGACAGCTGGACGATTTTGGGTTCGCTAGTTTCTTCTTCGCTTGCCTGATTCTCTTCGGATTTTTCCGCTTCAATTGTTTTTGTATATCGGGATTGATTTAGATTGAAGTAGCTTTCGAGATCGGATTCTTCGACATCGATCTCTTCCATGTAGTCGAGAGCTTTAAATTCGAGGTAAGAGATTACTCTTCGGGCTGGAGCGGTATAGCGAAAACTATTTTGAGCGAAGAATTCTTCTAGCTTTTCGGTCGATTCATCGATTACTGGTTCGAATTCGTTTAGGTCGAGCTCGCCAACGGCGACCGACCACAGGGTTTGGTCCAGTTTGAGTTCCTCGAGCACTTCGGATTCCATAACGAAACCGGGACCTGAAAGCACTTCGAAGACCCGATTAATGCGAAAGTCGTCCTCCATGATTTGGGATAATTGGCCTTCGCTGATTTGACCTGATGCTCGAATTTCGTCGCGGAATCGCGAGTAGGCATCTCGACTAAACGCTTGGTCGCCCCCCATGAAAATTCCCAGTTCCTGGATGTGGCTGGTGAGCTGTTCCGTATTGGGTCCGGGCAGGTTGTGTATATTGGCCAAATGCAGGGCTGCTGCTCGATTAAATGCATATTGGTTCAACTGATCTTGGCTCATAGGCGCTCCGCTAAGCAGGGAGCTGTAGTAGGCTTCGTTGAAAAACTTTTGCCGTTGTGACTCGGTCGTTAGCTCGACATCGAAGAACCTCAAATTCGGGATATTCTGGCGGCCATCGCCGATACCGGGTGCTGCTCCAATAGTAAAAACGAAGGCGACAATAACGACCCCGAGAAGGATGATGAACAGAAAGCGAAAGTGCTTTTGCAGATTGGTTTGAAGCCAGGAAATCATGGGTTGTTCGGCAAATTTGGAACGGCTAAGTTAGGATCGGTTGCCAGCCTGTCAATTGGCAAAACGAGGCTTTCCGGGCCCTGGCCAAGAGAACAGCGATTTATTGCAGTTGATTACGATTAGCCGTGGCCCGCGGATAGCTCGTTCGGATTAGTGTTCAGATCGTCAGACCGATTGGATTTATCCTTAAGATCGATTATGTCCTCCATAGTTAGATCGCTGATTGCGGATCTTTGAGCGTGTTCCAGCAAATCATGAAATCGTCTTACCACTGGAGCGTCTTCACTGGCGAGCTCCTCGAGACTCGCCAATTGCGAGACAATGTAGCTGATTCCCTTGTAGATATTGATAACCATCAGTTCCAGATCGGTTTTATCCAAAGCGATTCCCGAGACGAGAATCATGATTGCCGTCACGGGAATGAGGTCGATCAGCGAGCTGAAAATCAAGGCTGCTGACCAATTGATAAGCCGGTTTTCTTTGATTCCCATCCAAGTGATGGAGACTACTCGTATTGAGGGGTATCGGGCTCGCTCGCTTCGATGGCCGTCTTCCGCATCCGATTTCGAACACGGTCCTTGTGGTCAACGTGTCGGGCTATCCACGTGTAAATGCAACGCCAATCTATGAGAAAATTGGGAGAACGACAAGCGTAACGTATCCTGCCAGACTAAGAATACCGGTTATGTAGAAGGTAATCACTTTAGGCGTGCTCAATGTTGCTGTACAAAAGTAGATGCTTACACACAATAGAGCGTTGGCGAGCGCCAGCATTGAATCGCCGCTAGTAAGAAAGAGTATTGTCAAGGCCCCTAGGCCGATAGCGGCCCTTAGTCTCACCAGAGGATAGATTTCCGTCACTTGCAAAAGGAGGAAGATTCCAAGCAGGATATCGATGATAGCGAAGATAATGTAGGGGCTCTCTAGTATCCTGAGGGCTTTGGCGGTCTTGACCAATTCCCAATCGAGAAAGACCATGGTAACCGCTGCTCCTAGAATGAATAGAGTAGTGAATCTTAGGTCTATGAATGCCGACCGGGCCCGTTTTTTCGCCGGCGATCGACCACCCGAATCATCCCGGCCTTTAGCTTTATCTATCATTTCCGGCACGGAAATCGACTTTTCCTCTTCCTCCGGATTCTTACCCTTTTTCTTCTCGGCCTTTTTGCCTTCCTCTTCGGTCTCCTCAGACTCTACCTTAGGGGGAAGTTTCTTCTTCTGCGAGTAAAGAATCTCCATAAGCTCCTCGTTATCCTCAATGGTGATCCATAGCTCTTGGTCGATATCGTATATGTCAGTTTCTTTATCGAGCTTCCCGGCCTCGATAAGTGAAGTGATCTGGTTGAGGTTGTAGGGACCACTCGTTTCCTTGTCGCCCTCTTTTCTAATATAGTATTCTCGCATTAGCACGAAATACGGGAAATGAGTCGTGTTACTTGATTGAAAAGTCAAGATGTGGGAGAGCATGCTCCAGCAGAGGCCGGGGAACGCACTTATGATGTCGAGAAAAAGAGGAGATACTGTTAGATATCTAGTGGATCTTACATGCGGTCCAGTGTCCTGATACCCAGCAAAGACAATCCGATTTTCAATACCAGTAAAGAACGTTGGCAGAGGATGAGCCTCCTCGCCTTAATCCCCGCGTCGTCGACTATCACTTTGTTGGCATTGTAGAAGGCGCTAAAGGCGCCCGCTAGCTCGAAAAGATAGGTGCAGAGAAGGTGAGGTCGCAGTGTCTCAATTGTCGAATGGAGGACCCCTACGATTTCCATGATTTTCCTGGCCAGAGCTATTTCTTCGTCCGTTTCGAAGGGTGTTGCTGCCGCGTCGTCGAACTTCATTGAGACGCCCGCCTTTCTGAAGATACTCTGTATGCGGGCGGCTGCGTAAAGGAGATAGGGAGCGGTGTTGCCCTCGAAAGATAGCAATTTATCCCATGAGAAAACGTAGTTGCTTGTCCGATTTGGCGATAGGTCTGCGTACTTGATGGCGCTGATGCCGACAGTCGTCGCGATTTGCTTGTGTTCTTCCTCGGCCATATCGGGATTTTTCCCCTTAACGATGGCGTAGGCTCGATCAATTGATTCATAGACGAGATCCTTAAGCCGAATGGGGTCGCCGGATCGCGACTTGATGGGTTTGCCGTCATCGCCCATGATCTTGCCGAACATAACATGCCGAAATTCAGGTCGGCTCCGGTTGGTCTGATTGAACCACTTCTTCGTTGTCAGATCCAATTGTTCGAAATGGTCCTTTTGCCGGTCGTCCGTTACGATGATGACTCTTGTTGCTTTAAAGTGCTCCTGGCGGTAGAGCATTGTGGCTAAGTCAGTGGTGGCGTAGTTGCTAGCCCCATCGGACTTCCGTATGATGAATGGCTGCTTGGCGTAACGCTTATGTTCCGGATGAAATACCACGAGTGCACCTTCGCTTTCTTCAGCTAGACCTGTCTCCTGGAGTTCCTCATAAACACGTCCGACCTGGTCTCGATAAAAGCTTTCTCCTAGGAAACAATCGAAATGTACATTTAGTAGGTCATAGATCTCCTTTAGCCCATCGATACTCAATTCGTTTACCCGTTTCCAAAGAGCAATCGCGTCCGGATCGCCTAATTGCAACTTGACCAGTTCTTTGCGGCACTCCTCCAGTGTGGCTTCGTCGTCGTTAGCCAATCGGCTTCCCAATTTGTACAAACGCTCCAGTTCGCCCAAGGGATCTTCCTCGAGAGCAGTCTTATTGAGGTACCGTTTATAGGCGTAGAATAGCTTTCCGTAGGGCGTTCCCCAGTCCCCAATGTGGTTGTCGCGGGTAACTTTCGCTCCGCAAAACTCGAGTAGACGGCAGATAGCTTCTCCAATCACGATGGCGCGGATGTGGCCTACATGCATTTGCTTTGCCGTATTTGGCGACCCGTAGTCGACGACAACGCGTTCGCCTGCGAATATCCGCGATGCGGAAGCCTGAAAATCTTCTTCCGTGGTAAAGGCTCGCAGCCACATGAGGAAGAATTCGCTATTGAAACGGATGTTGATGAAGCCGGGCCCGGCGATACTCAATTCAGCGACGCTCGTTATTTCCGGGTCTTGATTGAGTTGATCCACGAGCTGTTGGGCGATTTCTCGTGGGTTCGTTTTCAGGCGTTTCGCGTAGGGGAGAGCTCCGTTTATTTGAGCGTCGCCAAATCTTGGATCCGCAGGATGAACGTCAGGGGAAAAAACGTCTGTCTCTAAGTTGGCCCTTTGCGCGGCTTTTAAAGCGAGGGATTCCAGTTTCTTTGCTACGTCGAACCAATCTTGCATAGGAAGGCGGAATAAAAGAGTACCCTGTCGGCTGAGCAAGCGCATTGTCTTGCCGATCGCCAATAATCGGGCTTTGTCATTGCCTATGACGTTGCTCTCACCAATCGGGTCCCAGATGCCAAGGTTTTACCCTTGAAAAAAGCCCTGATTCGGGGTCTTGACACGTGTGGCATAATACCTCCTTCAAAATTGGTGGTCGTTCAGGCGAAACGCATTCACTAGGATCGTTTTAACACCGTTTCCGCCAGCTTTGAAATCATGCTGAACGAACTTGGAGTGCCTGAGCTATTCTCATGTAAGCTGATGACGTTCAGTGTTTTGTCTGTAGCAACGCATGTTTTAGCAATCCTCTAATGGTTAGAAAAACCTTAAGCACACGTAGATTTATCAAACCGAGCTACGCTTATCTCATCGAAAAGAAACGGGATGGGCAAGAGTTCTCAAAAGAGGAAATCAGGTACATAATTGATTCCATATTGGACGGGGAAATGCCTGATTTCCAAATGGCGGCGATGGCAATGGCAATATTCTTTCAAGGAATGTCAGCCCAAGAAACGGCCATCCTTACGGAAGAAATGATGCTTTCGGGGGAGGTGATCGATCTTTCGCATATCGCCAAACCAAAGATCGACAAATATTCTACAGGGGGCGTGGGCGACAAAACCTCTTTGGTGTTGGTGCCTCTGGCGGTCGCCAGCGGTATAGTGCTTCCCATGATGGGTAGCGTGGATCAGGACTTTGCCGTTAGCACTTTGGACAAGCTGAGTGCGGTGCCTGGGTTCAATCCGATAATGGATATCGATGGCTTTATCGCTCAGTTGGAGAGGATCGGGGGAGCGATGGTTCGCCAGAGCGAAGAACTGGCTCCTGCCGACGCGAAGCTGTATGAACTGCGTAAGAAGACAGCAACTATCCCTAGCTTGCCACTTATTACTGGAAGCGTGCTATCCAAAAAGCTTGCTGAGGGAGCGGAAGGATTGGTGATCGATGTCAAATGGGGCAACGGTTCTTTCATTCGCGATCTCGAGCAAGCCAAGCAGTTGGCTCGATCGATGACGCGAGTGGGTCGCTCGATGAAGCGCCGCTGCGTGGCTTTGGTTACAGATATGAATCAGCCGCTGGGCGATACCGTTGGTACATCGCTAGAGCTCAAGGAAGCTATTGACTTGCTCAAGGGTGAAGGTCCCGAGGATTTGAAAGAGCTAGTTTTGAAGCTGGGTATGGAGATTGTTCGCCTGGCAGGGGTTGCCGGTTCGACGCTTTCAGCCAAGCAAACCGTTCAGCGTCACATTGAAGACGGAGTGGCTTTGGAGAAGCTCAAGGAAATCATCGCCAACCAAGGTGGAGACACCAGTTATATTGACGATCCAGAAAAGTTCCCGGTGGCCAAGCATATCCGCAAATTGCCGGCTCCAAAACGTGGATACGTCCACACTATTAATGCGTCCCAGATCGCCAAGGGCGTGCACCTTCTGGGAGCGGGAGCCGATGAGGAAGGAAAGATCGACTACGCAGTGGGCGTTTCGGAAATCAAGAAAGTAGGTACGCAAGTTAAGCAGGGCGAACCACTCATGATGATCCACTACAACGATGAGGCAAAGCTCGAACAAGCGCTTGAATACTTCAAGGCTGCCTATCGTCTCGCTCCGAAACGGCCGACGCCACCGCCTCTGATCGTTGAGCGGGTCGCGTGACCGTAATCGGAATTCAGAATTTCAAGAGTCGGCCTGAAGGGGCTGGCTCTTTTTGTATTCGGAGGCGCGATTTCGTAGTCCTGCTCTAATGCCTCGAAGCTTGATTCGGGTTTAGGCAAGGGTGGGCCTAACCTGCCCTCCGTTTGGAAGAATTGGAGGATCGAACTGACCCTCCCCGCCTCAGTAGTTCTTCGCGGAACGGTTTAGCTCCTGCCGGAATAGCTTTTATCGCTAGTATTCACCTTGATCACTTCCCCTTCTTTAATGAAGAGCGGGACTTGAATCGTCAGATTCGTCTCTAGCTTAGCTGGCTTTTGAACATTGCTGGCTGTGTCGCCACGAATTCCTTCGGGTGACTCGATTACTTTGAGCTCCACTGTGGAAGGAAGAATCAGCTGAACGGGATTTCCGTCGACAAAAAGGATTTCGTACTCGGTGTTGGGTACTAGGAAGTCGATCGCTTCCTCGAGGATATCTGGTTGGAGCTCGATCGTTTCGTAGGTTTCCAAATCCATGAAATTGTAGACGCCGCGATCTTCGTAGCTGAATTCAAGGTTCTTACGCTCGGTCATCAGTAATTCGACTTTTTCGGTCGATTGGAAGCGGACGTCGGCTGATCGGCCGGTTGTCAAGTTGCGCATCTTCGTTTGCACAACTGGCTGGCCTTTGCCTGGAGTTCGGTGGTGGGACTCCAATATCAGGCATGGATTCCCATTGTAATTGATGACGTTGCCTTTTCGGAGGTCTAAAGCGATTGGCATGGATTGAGTAGAATTGTAAAAACGTGGGGAGTAGACGGATATCGGTTTGCTGTCAACAAGAGGGTTTGGCGGCCTCGGGCTCGCAAATCTCCATGCTTGTCATTTCTCGATATAGGCGCCACTAAGCCATAACCATGAAACAGCGCTCCCTCTTGAGAGAAGTTTCCATCAATGGCCCCGCTCTACATACGGGAAACACCTCCCGACTCACGCTAAGGCCCGCTCCGGAGAATCATGGAGTCGTAATTCGCCGCGTGGATTTGCACGAAAAGCCCGAGTTTACGCCTCACATTTCCCAAGTTGGCGACCTTGTCCGCAACACTACCTTAAAATCGGGCCATGCTCAAATTCACACGGTCGAACATGTTATGGCGGCTCTGCATGGTATGGAGATCGACAACGTGGTGATCGAAATGGATGCCAGCGAACCTCCCATTATGGATGGCTCCGCCCGTGCCTACGTAAATATGATTCTCGAGGGGGAACCGGTCGAGCAGGAGGCTGAACGTGAGGTGTTTTCCCTCGATAAGCCGATCTCCGTTTCCAAGGGGAATTCATCGCTTATCGCTTTGCCCTACGACGGATTTAAAGTCACTTGTACGTCGGCGGATGATCGTGGAATCCATACGCAGCACTTGTCACTCGATATCGACCCGGAGGTATTTTCTACGCAAATCGCGGCCGCAAGAACATTCACGGTATTTGAAGATATCGAGGAGCTTATTAAGCTTGGGAAAATTAAGGGCGGGAGTTTAGAAAATGCTATCGTTCTTAAGGGGGACAAAATTTTGTCCAAAGAGCCATTGCGATTCGAAGATGAGCTCGTACGTCATAAGATTCTGGATGTGGTTGGCGATATCTTCCTCTTGGGGAAGCCGTTAAAGGCCCACATCGTCGCAGTCCGCCCAGGGCATGCCCTGAACTCGGAATTGACTAAGAAGCTTTACGAGCGAATGGATGAGCTCGAAAAAGGGCACGCGAAGAAAGCGACGGTAAGCCGTAAAATCGTAGTCGAAATGGAAACCGAGCTGGACATCCGCCGGGTGATCGAAACGCTCCCTCACCGCTACCCGATGCTTATGGTTGATCGGGTGATCGAGTTCCGGGGTGATGACGAGCTTACGGCTATAAAGAATTGCACGATCAACGAAGAGTATTTCCAGGGCCACTACCCAGGTCAGCCTATTATGCCGGGAGTGCTGCAAATCGAAGCCATGGCTCAAGCTGCGGGCATACTGATGCTGAGAGTGACCAAGAATGAGGGCATGACGGCGGTTTTCATGAGTATCGACAAGGTAAAGTTTCGCAACAAAGTAATCCCAGGCGATCAATTGAGAATAGATGTTAAGCTGACTAAAATTATGCGGGGCAAGATCGGCACGGCTGAGGCGACCTGTTCTGTGGGAGACAAAGTGGCTTCGTCGGGGGAACTGAAGTTCATGCTGGTGGACAAAGAAGCAGAAGTATAGATAATCTTGATACAATATAGATATTATTGTGATTGAAGCTCATCCTACAGCTATAATTGACCCCAAGGCAGAGCTCGGCTTGGGTGTGCAAATTGGAGCCTACTCGGTGATTGGTCCCGAGGTGAAAATCGGCGACAATACCAAGGTTTGGCATCAGGCGAGCATCTGGGGCAATACGGAGATCGGCGAATCTTGCGAAATCTATCCTTTTGCGAGCATTGGGATGAAAACCCAGGACTTGAAATTCCAGGGAGGCTCCCCGGGGACGAGAATTGGAGATCGCAATGTTATTCGCGAATACGTATCCATAAATGCGGCAACCAACGAAGGCGAGTACACGGAGATTGGGGATGACAATCTATTCTTGGCTTACTGTCATGTGGGGCATTGCTGTCGTATTGGGAATCACTTGATCGCTAGCAATGGGGCTACCTTTGCGGGGCACGTCGTCGTCGAGGATTTCGTTGGAGTGGGAGGGGGTGGCACAGCCATCCACCAATTCTGCCATATAGGTCGCCATTCCTTTATTGGAGGGTGTGCTAAGGTGGAACAGGATATTCCACCATTTATGCTAGGGGATGGGCATCCTGCCAAAATACGAATGTTCAATAAGGTAGGGCTCGAGCGAAACGGTTTCGATTCGCGCCAAATCAGTGCCGTCAAACGGATATTCCGAACCTTTTTCCGTGAGGGCCTCAATAGGCATCAGGCTATCGCAGCTATTAAGGAAAGCGACATTGCCGATACCGAAGAAGCGAAGATATTTATTGAATTCGTTGAGGCCTCGGAACGCGGTTTGGCTGGCGGGTCCTAGTTAAGGTATTGATCATTATCTCCGGAGGCCCAGTTTCGATGACTTGTTTGTTGTGCTAATAGTGTGGATTCTACAATGGCCTTAGGAATCGATCTTTTTATGTTCAATAAAGACTTTTACTTTAAACTACTAGAGACATAGAAGGACGCTCTTCATAGAAGAATTATCCCCATGGCTTACACTATAGGATTAGATTTCGGAAGCAACTCACTTAGAAGCATCGTCGTGCGTTGCTCAGATGGGATGGAGGTAGGATCTTCGGTT
>DKNL01000028.1:20090-25456 GCA_002474325.1 Opitutales bacterium UBA7389 | reverse complement strand
TCCGCAAGCGATTTTATGAAGTCTCCAAACCAGCTCGCTAACAGTCGCTCGCCCTATCTGCTGCAGCACGCCGATAATCCAGTCCGCTGGAAGTCTTGGAGCGAATCAGCGTTTAGCGAGGCTCGGGAACGCGATGTTCCCATCTTTCTATCGATAGGTTATTCGACTTGCCATTGGTGCCATGTGATGGCCCATGAGAGCTTCGAGAACGAGAAGATAGCGGCGGAGATGAATGACCGCTTCGTCAATATCAAAGTCGACCGCGAGGAGCGCCCGGATGTGGACCGGATATATATGGCTTATGTACAGTCCCTAACAGGCAGTGGTGGTTGGCCCATGAGCGTCTGGCTGACGCCGGATCGAAAGCCTTTTTATGGAGGAACCTATTTCCCCCCAGAAAATCGCTACGGTCGGATAGGTTTTTTGCAGTTGATATCGCGAATTAGCGAACTTTGGGCTGCTCGAAGAGGGGAGCTGTTAAAGCAGGCGAGTGACTATGTGGATACACTGACCCTGAATCTCGAGAGAACCGGTTCGCCAGACTCGTCTCTAAACTGGGAGGCAATGGAGCTATGCTACGAACAGCTTTCGAGAGAGTTTGACGAGGGATTAGGTGGCTTTGGAAGCGCGCCTAAGTTCCCAATGCCTGGCTATATCGAGTTTCTTTTGGAATACGCGGAAGCGAAAGGAAGTAGCGATCGATTGGAATTCATGATTGGTAAGACGCTGGATGAAATGACGATGGGCGGTATCCATGACCATATAGCTGGAGGTTTCCACCGGTATTCAGTCGATAAGTACTGGCATGTGCCCCATTTCGAAAAGATGCTCTATGACCAGGGGCAATTGGCGAGCGTCTATGCGGATGCGTTCAAACTCCTTGCCAAAATGGACTATCTTAAGGTCGCTCAAAGGATTGTCGGCTACGTTGAAGAACAGTTGACCGCGGAAGAAGGGGGCTTCTTGTCGGCTGAAGACGCGGATAGTCCACTAGAAGAAGATCCGTCGACTAGCCGAGAAGGAGCCTTCTATGTTTGGAAGTCAGGTGAGGTAAAGTATAGGTTGGGCGAACAGAAATACGAGATGTTAAAAGAAGCTTTCGGAATCCGGGAGGAAGGGAACGTGAGGCAGGAATCGGATCCCCATGGCGAATTTAGAGGAGCCAATGTTCTTTTCCAGTCTGTCGATTTGGAAACGCTTTCAACTGAGGGAGGGTTTGAGCCATCTGAGGTTGGACTGCTATTGGATCAATGCATTCAGACTTTGAAGACCGCTAGAGATAAGCGCCCGAGGCCTCATCTGGATGACAAAGTTCTGGCGTCCTGGAATGGGCTTATGATCTCTGGAGCTTGTCGCCTGTATCAGTCAAGTGGGGATCAGTCCGGCCTAGAACTTGCGGTTCGAGCCGCTGAATTTGTTTGGAATCGAATGTTCGACACCGCTACCTCGACACTATTCAGAGCTTTTCGCGAGAGCTTGGGTGAGACCCAAGGGTTCGCGGAAGACTATGCTTGCTTAGGGCTGGCCTACCTGGACTTATATGAATCTACAGGATGCCTTCAATGGCTGCAACGATCTGAAATACTTATAGAACGATTGATTAGCCGATTTTGGGATGAAGATGGGGGCGGCTTCTTTAGTAGCAGCGATGGAGACGAGAGTTTGATCGCTCGCCTCAAAGACGATTACGACGGGGCGGAACCGTCCGCCAATTCGCTAGCGGTGATAGCACTTGTAAAGATCTCAAGCATTTTAGGGGAAGATCGATTCGCTAAATATGCTCGCGAGACGATTGAGGCTTTCCGAAGCCGCTGGTCGACGTACCCGCGGTCCATGCCTGCCATGCTCCTAGCAGCGATGCGAATGTTTCGACCTGTCCAGCAGATCGTTATCACCGGAGATTGGGGCTCGCGAACGGGTCAGCAATTGCTCCAAACGGTATTTTCCAATCGGAAACGCCATTCTTCTGTCGCGTATTTGGACATTGAATCAGACTGGCTCATATCCCGCAATGGACGATATGGCGATTTCCCCCAAGACGATGCATCACCGACAGTGTATGTTTGCGATAACTTCGCTTGTAAAGCCCCCACGTCCGATCCGGAGGCATTGAAAGCCCAGTTGCTGGTTTAGTTGAGCCAAAAGCGGTGAGAGGGCCTGCCTGATTCGAGTCATATCACTAGTAGGGGTTCGTTCGCGAATCGCCGATTCGATGGAGGTATTGGAACGGCAATGCGGCATGGCGGAAGCGCCAGCCCTACGATGTTCTTTTTTATCGGAGTCTGCCTACGCCTTTTCTAAGTAGGCTGCGCTCTCATTCAAGCCTCCTGGGCGATTTCGGGAAAGCCAAAGTGATTTGTACTGACCAATAAGCCTTTCCTTTCCCTCCTGTAAATCCCAGTCCACTTTAGAGAAAGCTTTCAAGCCCTTTAGAGCTGCGAATTTTAGAAGTTCGCTGGTGAAAACGAGTTCTCTCGAAACGAGGTCGGTGGCTGCCCAAAATGGTTTCTCTGCTTCCGTCAACGAGATAAACTCGCATAAACGCTCGTGACTACGTTTGAGTTCTCGGGGATTCGTGTGGTCCAGTTGATCTTTCAGTTTTCGATCATTGGACATTAGCAGATCGTTGAGTAGGGTTCGGTTATCCGGCTTGTATTGAAAGGAATTAACGATCTTGCTAAGTTTGAATATCGCTTTTGCGGTAGCTGAGGATGTGCCGCGAAGAAAGGTGGAGTCGACGGCATCGTCGAGATTGTATTCGCCGTTTGAAGTTTGATTCCATGAAAGGGCTGAGGCTCCAATTATAGCGTGGTAGCTCGTGAAGGGGAACTGGTGATGACCGAAGTCTCCCCAGTCTGTAAGGAGCATTCCTTTAGCCCCATGGTTGACTGCTTGACGACAGGCTTCTTCAATATTAAGTAATGAATTCTGGATACGTCCCCCAATACTATTCCAAGCGGAAGTTCCGGGGGCGACATAAAATGGGATTCCAGAGCTCCCGAAGACCTGGCATTGTTCGTCGAAGGGGTGATTCGCCTCGTAACCCCAGATAATTCCTAGGCAGTTTTTCGGCAATTCACGGGCCAATTCGGGATTTTCGAGGACGATGTCTCCCCACAATTGCATCGTCTTTCCCCTTCTATCCACGAGGTCATGTATTCGCAAGAGGTGATTTATATAGACACGATGTTTTCCGTGCTTTTTGACAAGCTTTTCGCTCCAGCCTTGACCTAGTTCCCAAGGCTCGTCGCCGCCGACGTTAACCCGATTGCTGCAAAAATTGGGAAGCAGTTCGTCGTAAAGCTCGCGGATGAAGGCGATTGATTCCTCGTTGGGTTTCAGTGTACCACCCCATTGGAGTGGACCCAGCAATGGATGCGTGTAGCCGTTCGGGCACTCCGCTAAATCCCTGTAGGCATTGTGCCGCAGCCAACGATCCATATGGCCGAACGAGTTTTGATTGGGAACTAGTTCGATGTAGCGATTGTAGCAATGCGCATCGAGAGATTGTATTTCTTCGGCTGTTAATGGAGAGGCGTTCTCCCAAACTGTTTGGTGATTTCGATAGGCGAATGTGTGTTCGGTATAGAGTTGCAGTTGATTGTATTTGAGAGCCGATAGTGTATCGATTAACTCGTAGAGGGCTTCCTGAGTGGGGACCTTGCAGCGGCTGATATCCAGCATGTAGCCTCTTTCGCTAAGGTCAGGACCGTCTTCGATTAAAAGACAAGGAAGGGCATAGCGACATCCCCTAACGATTTGGCCGAGAGTAGTGAGTCCTCGGAACAATCCGGTTTCGGTCTTCGCGTTCAGAGCGATTCCCTCAGACGAGATTTTCAGTTGATAACTTTCGTCGGAAAAATCTTCGTAATCGATCAACTCACATTCGATTCGCCACTCAGATTGGGCAATTGGTACATCTTGCTCCTCCAAAAAAGGAACGGCCTTGATCGCCGACTGAAACCGGGGACTAGGATTTGCGCCGGCTTGAATTGCTAATGGAAGTTCAAACGGGAGCGCTCCCTCTCCTGGGACTAGCGATTTGGGAGAAGGAAAGAGATTGAGCCTATCCATTGGCGGGAACGATGGAGTCGATTAGTCCGGGAAGTTGGGCAATGGACTCGAGCTCGTAGAAATTCTGGTGGTCGGTCGGTGGCGAATGCACGCGCTCGTGGGCCCAAGTGATACGGTAGGGAATATGGACGCCGTGGCCTCCCAGATTCAGCACCGGAAGAATGTCTGATTTGAGTGAGTTGCCGATCATCAGAAACTGATCGATTGGCACTTGGCTTCTCTCGAGAACACGGGCGTAGGATTCGACGTGTTTGTCGGAAACAACCTCCGTGTGATCAAAGTACTGGGCTAGTCCGGATTTCGCGATTTTGCGTTCCTGATCACGGAGATCGCCTTTAGTAATGAGGATAAGCCTGTACTTGGGTGAAAGCGTTTTGAGAACCGATTCGACGCCGTCGAAGACTTCGACGGGATGCTCTAGCATATATCGGCAATGATCAATTATGCGGCGAATCTCCTCGGCCTTGATCGCCCCATTTGTAAGATGGATAGCGGTCTCTATGCAGGAGAGCGTGAATCCTTTGATCCCGTAGCCAAATAGCTCGAGATTTTTCATTTCCGTCTCGTACAGCACCTTTTCGACAGTGCTGGAGTCGTAGTATTCAGAAAGGAGCTCGCAATACTTTTCGTGATGGTCCTCGAAGAGATTCTCGTTGTGCCAAAGTGTGTCGTCAGCGTCGAATCCTATGGTTGTTATCGGCCAGCTCATGAGAGGGGTTAAAGGCTAAGACAATTGGCGATTGGTCTGATTGCAAAACGAATGTCCTTCATTCCAGCCCACATGCTTTGATAGCGTCCCGAAAATCAGATGGGATCGGGGCCTGAATAGATAAAGGCTCATCGGTGAAGGGGTGGGTGAAACCGAGATCAGAGGCGTGCAGAAAAAGGCGAAGAAAGCCATTCCGTTCTCGGAAGGAAGTGTTTTGGCGAGAATCTCCATGCGTCGTATCGCCGATGATGGGATGGTTGATTCCGGCTAAATGTCTTCTTAGCTGATGCCGACGACCGGTACGAGGCGAGAGGGAGACGAGAGAATAGCGCGTGGTGGGGTAGCGTCCAGTGGGATACTTGAGTTCGCTGTACTTGAGGGAGCTGAAGAGCGTCTTCGAAAGCTGAGTATCCTCGCATTTCGACTTGCGATTGCCATCCCGCAGCTTCCGCAAAGGGCGATTGATGACTCCGGACTCCGGTGTAAATCCTCTGACGATCGCTAGATACTTTTTGATTATCCGATTATCGACGAACATCGCCGTGGCTCGAGTTAAGGCTTCCTCATCCAAAGCGAAAAGGAG
>DKNL01000028.1:0-19702 GCA_002474325.1 Opitutales bacterium UBA7389 | reverse complement strand
TTGATCTCGTAGTAACTGAACTGCAAAGCGAGTTTCCCTAGCGTCTAGATTCGATCGATGGACAAGCAGGGATGAAGGCTTGTTTACCACAACGTAACGAGCATCTTGATACAGGATATCGAATGGGGTTTCCGGCTCTTCTGAGCACGATTCTGGTTTGTAGATCTCGGTCAACGTTTCCCTATGCCGGAGTTTAAGCGATCAACTGTGGAATGTTCCTGCCATCGTCTCAATGGTTTCCAGTATTCGCAGGTCCACCCTCGCGAATCCGGTCTCCATCGATTGAAGTCCAAGTGAGAAGCGAGCCGCATTTGTTTTTCTTAATTGTTTTCCAAAGGGCGGGGTTGTCCCGTTTTTGCAACTGGTACAAGTTGAGGCCGTTCCGATCGCAGGATAGAAGGTTGGTGTATCCCTTGTGTTGCCTAGTTCGTCCGATCACACGGGATGAGTTCCGATTGTCTGGTTCGGAGTCCAGGCTGATTGAATCGAGAGCTAAATAACTATAAGGAAGGCTACGAATGTCGATTTCAAGCTCACGGCTAAATCGGCTCCAGTCTGAGCTGGTGAACGCTTCTACAGGCGGCTTTGCAAAAAAGTGGCACCAATGATGAGCGTTGACCTCCAGTTTCATTGGGCAGGCTAGGATACAAACGCAGGGAGCAATAGGACGAAACTGGTCGATCAGGCCCTCGCGTTGTTCGATAAGCAAATGGCTGCACTTGTGATTTCCAGGTTCCACAAAAAACAATTGCCGAGCCTGAATCAGTTGCTTCTTGATTTCTGAACGAACTCCAGCAGATAGCTCGTTGAGGGTGTGGCTTACGAGAACGATCGAGTCGCCCAATTCCTTGAACTCGGATTCCTCCGCTATCTTCACTGTCAAGTTGGGGAAACGAGTTTTTAAAGCGTCTTTGGCGAAGGAAGCGGCTAATCGGGATTGGTCCCAGAGTGTGACCGATTCAATCCCTTGGGATTCGATCTCCTCTAAAAGGGTCAGCGATGCGATTCCCGTGCCACAGCCCCAGTCAACGACACGGTTGGATCGAAGACGCCAGCCTGCTTGTTTTGCTTGTCTGATGGCATCCTTCCATTTCCAGCCGATGCGCTGGCCGAAAAACCGATGATACTGGGCCAGGTCTTCAGCGGAATCCCAATAGACACCAGGATCCTCTTCTATTTCCAGGAATCGTTTCCTAAGTCGGGCGAGCCGATCCCAGTCTATTTTTTCCTCTGACATTAGTAAGCAAGGTCATCTTAGGTATCCTCGTGGGAGTCAAACCTGCGTCTATAGGCTTGTCATCATAAGGGCCTCCGAGCAGGTATGGGAAGAGATGAAGACGATATGGAGAGTTTCGGGCTATTTGTTTCGCTACAAGCCCCTGTTTTGGCTCACCTTGTCGTTGGCAGTGGCCAGTACGCTTTTCATGCTATTCGTGCCATTGGTCACGCGATATGTCGTTAATGAGGTGCTGCCGAAAGGGGAATTGACGAACCTCTGGTGGGCCGTTTTGGCAATAGCCGGATGCTTCTTATTTCGGGAAATCTTCAACTCAATGCGTATTCGAGCAAACAATACGCTAGAACAGAAAGTGTTAGTGGATTTAAGAATGGATCTTCATGACAAGCTTATGGAGCTCCCGATCGGTTATTTCGATAGTCGGAAATCAGGTGATATCGCCTCAAGAGTGATTGAGGATGTACAAGACGTAGAACGGGTGATACTCGATGGCACCGAGCAGGGTAGCACAGCGCTCTTGACGGTGTTGGGAACGGCGGTGGTTCTGTTCTATTTCGAGCCCGTATTGGCGACCCTCATGATTCTGCCCATACCGATTATGCTGATTATGGCCCGCACGCATTTCAAGGCTCAGGCAAAGAATTGGAGAAAAGTTCGCGCGGCCGCGGGAGAGCTGAATTCCTTGTTGATTGAGGATATCCAAGGAAATCGCCTCATAAACTCCTTCGCCTTAAAGGGGCAAGAGAAGGCTCGTTTTGACGAACGTTCCCAGGAGCTAAGGGCATTCACACTAAAGTCCATGTTTCGCTGGTCAATCCATGGCCCGTCCACAAATTTCGTGGTTAGCTTGGGAACGGTAGCCGTGGTTGGTTATGGGGGCTACCTTTTCGCGACGCAACCAGATCGGTTTGAAGCTGGGGACTTTCTCATGTTCTTCCAGTATTGCGCCATGCTTTACATGCCCTTGAGCCAATTGAATGGACTGAACAATTTGATAGCTACGGGCAAAGCATCGGGAGAGCGGGTATTCGAAATGCTGGATTATCCGGTAGAAATTCAAAGTCCAGAACGCCCCACCAAGTTTCCGATCGGATTACTCGAAATCGAATTCGGCGAAGTAAATTTTGGATACGAGGGCAGGGAAACGTTGCTGTCGAACTTTTCTCTGAAACTCGAACGCGGTGGAGTGACTGCCTTGGTTGGGCATACAGGGGCTGGGAAATCGACCGTAGCCAACCTGCTGCAACGCTATTACGATGTAGGGTCGGGGTCGGTGACAATAAATGGGGTTGATGTTCGGGAGTTCGACTTGATTGACCTTCGCAGGAGAATTGGAGTGGTGGCCCAGGATCCGTTTCTTTTTGATGGCACTGTGCGGGACAATCTCAAACTCGCCAAACAGGAAGCTACGGAAGAGGAACTGGTTGCCGCATTGGAGGGAGCGAGCGCTTGGGAGTTCGTGTCCCAACTTCCTGATCAGATGGATACACGCATCGGGGAAAGAGGTATTCGGCTGAGTATGGGAGAAAAGCAGCGGATTACGATTGCTCGAGTGATTCTCCGGAATCCCCCATTGGTTATTCTCGATGAGGCGACCTCTAGTGTCGATACCTTGACTGAGGCCAAGATCCAGATTGCGGTCGACAATCTGGTCAAGAAAAGGACGACGCTGGTTATCGCTCACCGGCTGTCCACGATAAGAAGGGCAGATCAGATCGTTGTGCTAGACAAAGGGAGAATCATAGAAAAAGGAATGCACGAGGAGCTCATTCTTCAAGGAGGTCATTATGCGCGCCTTTGGGAAACGCAAACGGACTTGATCGAAGAAAACGCATTCGAGTAGCGAAACCTGGAAGTCGAAATTGAGAACGCGTATTCGTTTCCTTTCAGAATGTGGAAATTTTGGATAGATACTGGAGGCACCTTTACCGACTGCCTGGCTGAAACGCCCGAGGGAGATGAGCTGAGATTAAAGACGCTATCCAATTCTTCAATACGCGGACGTTTAATTGAACAATTTAGCCCTAGAGAATTGCGGATCGATTTGCCGGTTGGTGTAGGAGACCACTTCTTTGATGGCTACCGCTTGGATTTCCACGACGAAACTATCGAGCCAATCCTGATCGAATCATGGAGAGGTAGGGACTCTCTTGCTATCCTAATTGATGATGCTCCCAAATTGCCGGATAAAGCTCTTTGTTCCTTGCAATCTCCGGAAGAAGCACCGCTTTTAGCCATTCGCCTGTTGACCAAGCGGCGGCTAAATGAGGCTCTGCCATCATTAGAAATTAGACTTGCGACGACGCGGGGGACGAACGCCTTGCTCGAGGAGAAAGGGGCAAAGATAGCTTTTTTCGTGACGAAGGGTTTTAGAGATTTATTGCGAATTGGCGATCAGCGGCGACCAGATTTGTTCGAGTTAGGTATTCGAAAGAGGCGGCCGCTCCATAAATCCGTATTCGAAGTGGAAGAACGGTTGAACGCTGAAGGAAAGGTTTTAGCCGAGTTGGATGAAGCAGCTTTATTTGAGCAGGCTTCTAGTTGTATAGAAGAAGGAATTACGACGGGAGCCATAGGGTTTCTCCACAGCTATCGAAATCCTGATCACGAACATCGGGCGGCAGAGATCTTGCGGGAAGCCGGATTTGAGCGTGTATCCACCTCGAGTGAACTGGCTCCTAAGATCAAGCTGCTGCCGCGGGCAGAGACGGCAGTGGTAGACGCCTATTTGGCTCCGATAATGGAAGATTACCTGGATGCGGTTGAGTCAGCTGTTGGCAGGTCCGGACTCTCAATCATGACCAGTTCTGGCGGATTGGTTTCTCGGGCCCGCTATCGTCCCAAGGACAGTTTGCTGAGTGGACCGGCTGGGGGCGTAGTTGGGGCCAGCCGAGTTGGTAGCGTGGCCGGAACCCATCGTGTCATCGCATTCGATATGGGAGGTACGAGCACGGACGTATCTCGCTATGACGGACGCCTCGACTACCAGTTTCAGCAAATCATAGGGAATGCACGTGTCTTCGCTCCATCGTTGCGTATTGAGACGGTAGCAGCTGGAGGAGGATCAATCTGCTGGTACGATGGCTCGGCCTTGCGGGTAGGCCCAGAAAGTGCGGGAGCCTCTCCTGGACCGGCTTGCTATGGAGCAGGTGGGCCCTTGACTCTGACGGATGTCAACCTGCTGCTGGGCAGGCTTGATCCATCCAAATTTAGTATACCCGTTGTCCCGAAAGCGTCTGCAGATCGACTTAGTGAGATTATGGCGAAGATCACTCGCCAGAGTGGGGAACAGCTTGCGGAAGAGGCGGTATTGAAGGGGTTTTTGGAAATCGCCGACGAGAGAATGGCGGATACGATTCGTGGCATTTCGCTTAGGGATGGCTATTCTCCGGCAGAATATGCCTTAGTCGCATTCGGAGGGGCGGGCGGCTTGCATGCTTGTGCCATAGCAGATATACTAGGTATGGATACAATCCTATTACCTTCCGAAGCGGGCTTGCTTAGTGCCCTGGGGCTGAAATTCTCAAGAATGGAGGAATTCGCTGAACGGGAGATCCTGGAACCATTGTCTTTATGCGAAAAGTCGATACCGAAGGGTATTAAAGAATTGGAGTCCGATGCGAAGAACTGGTTGATAAGCCAGGGTATCGCTCCAAGCGATCTTGAACGCGAAACTGCCCGGGTCGAATTGCGATTCGTAGGCCAGGAAGCGGCTTTGCTTGTCGATTGGGACTCCTCCCGATCATTGAAAAACGCGTTTCAGAATGATTTTCGCAAACAGTATGGTTTCCTGCCCGAGCAGCCGATTGAAGTCGTTTCGCTCAAGGTGTCAGTGGCCACTAGAAAGTCAGTTGAACCAAGAGAGCTTTTTCCGGAATACCTAGGCTCCCAGTTGACTAGCCAGGGATTCGCTCCAAGAGAGTCATTGGGCGGCAGTTGGGCAATGGGCCCGTTGTCGGTTCAGGACGAATACAGTACGATTTACGTAGGTGAAGGATGGAAAGCTGTTTTAGGAGATCGGGGAACTGTAAAGCTGATAAAAGGGAAAGAAGAAACCAAGAGGAAGTCGGTTGATATCGAAGCGGCTCAATTGGAGCTATTCACAAATCGATACCTCTCTTTGGTGGAAGAGATGGGGAGTTTGCTAGAGAGGTCAGCCTTTTCGACGAATGTAAAAGAGCGGATGGATTTCAGTTGCGCTTTGCTGGACAGGGAGGGCTTCCTCATAGCCAACGCTCCTCATATTCCGGTGCATTTGGGGGCGCTGGGCGTTTGCGTTAGGAGCGTTCGCGAATCACTCGATTTAGGACCTGGGGATATCGTCGTAACCAATCATCCACGGTTCGGAGGATCGCATTTACCGGACATTACCTTAATCGCTTCCGCGTTTTCTGAAGATGGGCAGAGAATGGGATATATCGCCAACCGGGCTCATCATGCAGAGATTGGGGGCATTGCCCCCGGGTCAATGCCCCCTAGGGCGCAATCATTAGTTGAAGAGGGCGTAGTTATCGAACCAATGTATCTTGCTAGAGGAGGAATCGTAGATTGGGAGCCGGTCAGGTCGGCGTTGACTCAGGCTCCTTTTCCAACGAGGAACTTGGAGGAGAATCTATCGGATTTGGCAGCACAGCTGGCGTCCGTGAGATTCGGAGTCAGCGAGCTAGAGAAGCTGGTTTCCAACGAAGGCTTCGATCGATCAGTTGGCTATATGCGAGGCATGCGGGAACGGGCAAGACTAGCAATAGCTGATGTTTTCGATCAAATTCCGGATACAGAGCTAAAGGTCGTTGAGCAGCTTGATAATGGGGCAAGAATATCGGTCAGCATCAGAAAATCTGGGAAATCACGCATTATCGATTTCTCTGGAAGTGCGGATAGGCAGAGCAGCAACTACAATGCGACTTCTGCCATAGTTACGAGCGCAGTTGTCTATGTGTTGCGCTTGCTGGCGGGCGATACGATCCCGTTGAATGAAGGCCTCTTAGAGGATATCGACTTACGGATTCCCGAAGGGATGCTAAATCCCCGGTTTCCGTCGGATCTAGCGAATTGTCCACCAGTGGTTGCTGGCAATGTCGAGGTGAGTCAGCGTATTGTGGATACGCTACTGAAGGCCTTCAACTTGGTAGCCTGCAGCCAGGGAACGATGAACAACCTGATTTTCGGAAATGACAATGTTAGTTACTACGAGACCATAGCAGGAGGCGAGGGAGCTACTCGCCATAGAGATGGGGCGAGTGGCGTGCATACTCACATGACGAATACATCGATTACAGATCCGGAAATTCTAGAGTGGAGATATCCAGCCCTGGTAGAGCTATTTTCGCTTCGAGATGGTTCAGGGGGCAAAGGCGTCCATAGTGGAGGGGATGGAGTACGCCGACGTATCCGCTTCACCGAAACCGTAGAAGTATCGCTATTGACCCAGCATAGAGTGCAAGCTCCCTTCGGCGTTGAGGGTGGAGAAGAAGGGGGTGTTGGAAAACAGTGGAAGGTGTCGCCGGATGGAACGCGCCGCCCTTTTTCGGGGAACGAAACACAAAAATTCGACGCTGGCGATGCCATTGAAATTCACACTCCGGGAGGCGGGGGTTTCGGCCCCCCGTGAAATCTAGATACTCAGTTGGAAGCTAAGAAGGTATCAGTGGAAGAGCGATTTCAAGCTTTGTAGATCCGCGTCCGTAGGCTTGTCGATGATTTTACTGACCTGTTCGCTTTGGTGGTAAACGCTGGGTTGCTGGGAAATCGATTCACTTGCAATTCGAAACTTTGCTTCAATTCGTTTGGCGGATACGGGGAAGGCAGTGCCCAGTTTCTGAGCGAATACTGAAAGGGCATATTCTTCGATGGTCCAGGCGAGGTCTTCTTTGATTTCCGGTTGAGCCTGCAACTTTTCCAGCCGTTTGCGAAAGGCATCGATTTCGGATTGCCGCTTTTCGTCGCGTTGCGGGTCTTTGTCTCTGGACGTTTGACGAATCGTGATCGTTTCCAAGTAGAGTGGAAGGCGATTGAAAGCCCAATAAGGAGTTCGTTCGAGCAAATCCGGAGGCACAATGCGAACGACTTCGTTGCTCAAATATTTGGGGAGTCGTTTGTTTACGATCAGCGATTGCCGTAGATCCAGGATTTCTTTCAATCGGCCGATGAGCTTGTAAGCGAGGCCTCTGGAAAGGGATTTCGCTTTGGATATCGCTTCTTGAACCCGATTGGGATCAATTGTGACTATATTATGTGTACAGAGAAATCGTTTTAGATGGTTGTAGGCCTGGCGCTTAACTTCCTCGATGGGGGCAAAGGCGGCAATCACAGGACCGATCTTTGCTAGATCCCGGAGGTCTTCTTGGATCCAGGCTAGCTCTCTCCGCAGTTCGATTTCGATAAGTCGTTCGATCCCCTTTTTGATATGGGCACGGGCCTCGTCCAGATTGTCTATCAGCGTCAAACGGAGCTCACCTGAGCTGATTCTTAGAGTGAAGAATGCTATCACGGGAATTCCATTGCGTTCGTCGATAGCTACCTTTTCTTCACATGGCTTCAAATCGGATAGTTCCCTGATAGGTCTATCCCACTGTTTCCGGGCCTTCTTCCAAATTTCTACAATGGCCGTTTCATCTGACGAGTATACCGTCTTTTGGCTATCAATTATCTCATGGATACGTCTAGCAGATCGCTCTTCTATTACAGTTGTGCCCTCGGAATCATGGACCTGCACTCGAACCTGTAGGTGGCGAGGAATCGCGTCGTCGACCCAATCGCTATCATAGGTCTCGATCTTGTAATCAGATTCTAGGTGCTTCTTCAATGATTCTTTGATAGACAGTCCTTCGGAATCGAGTTTGGAAGCGATGGTTGCGGCAGTCTGGGATAGCGGCTGCAGTTTTCGGCGATGCTCTTTTGGCAATGATTTCAGAAGGTGAAGGATTTTTGATTCCAAGTGTCCTGGCACAAGCCAATCGAGAGTAGGGTCATCTACAAACTCCGCCTTCTCATAGGGAACACGCAGGGTAACGCCGTCGTCATTTTCTCCGGGCTTGTATTGGTAGTCTATAGGCAAGGCCATATTATCCAAAGACACGCTCTCCGGGAAGGCGGCCAGGGACAGCGGCTCATCGGGATTTGGTGAGAGGTCCTTTTCGGACATGATTAGAGTATCTTTCGAAGGGGAGGCTGCTTTTTTGAGCCATCTATTTAGATCAGCCAGAGAACCTATGTTTTCCAGTCGCCTTTCATAGTACCTGTAGGCAGCCTCTTCGATTCCAATCCAGCTTTGCATTTGCAAGGTGGTTTGAGCATTTTGAATTCGGTTCTTCAGCTTCCTGTTGGCTTCCACGAATTCGCAAGGTGCTGGGTAATCCTCGTTTAACAGAGCTTCACGGATGAAAATTTCGGTGGCTTCCTCAGAGTTGATCTTAACGTGGGAAACCGTTTTGCGTTGCAACTCCAGTCCGTGGATACGGATGCTTTCTATGCAGGTGACGCGACCTTGTTGGGTATCAAACCCAGGTTGACTGTAAGAGTTTTTTAGAGCGGATCCCCCTATCTGTACGAGCCAAGTGGGATCGATGGCAGCAACGGTTCTGGCATATAGGCGACTCGTTTCTACGATTTCTCCGGCGAGAATCCAGCTAGGACTAGAAGATTTGGTTTCCGCCTCTCTTTTCTGGCTCTTACTTTTCGCGTACAAGGCTTTCCGGTTGAAGAGCCCGGAACCGGGGAAAATCATGGCTTTCCGATTCCCGGTTGATAGATAGATATTTGGCTCTTCCTTCCTGCCGGGATTGGCTAGCAGCCCGGTAGCTAGTGAGATGTGAATGGAACGATATTCGAGCCCGCCAAATTTACGAAGCTCCGACTTTTCTAAAGGATTCTTGTATTCAGGAATCCGGTGCGAAATTTTATGACGCGTTTCAAACTCGGCAAGGGACCGACTAAGCTGATGCTTTACATCAATCCACTCGCGTACCCGCAAATAAGAAAGGAAATGTTTCTTGCAGAACTTTCGGAGCTTGTTTTGCGTTAGCCGTTCAAATTCTTCGTGAGCGGATTCCCAAATGTTAAGTAGCGTAAGGAAATCGGATTCACGATGGACAAATTGCTTGTGTGCCGTTCGTGCTGCTTCCTCTTTTCCCATAGGTCGTTCCCGAGGATCCTGTATTGAAAGAGCAGATGCGATTACGAGAACCTGTTCTACGACGCCCTCTCTTTCTGCCTGTAGGAGCATGCGTCCCGCGGTGGGGTCGATGGGAAGTTTCGCTAGCTTTCTTCCGATGGGTGTTAGTTTCCGTTTACCATCTATGGCCCCCAGCTCTTGAAGCAGAGCGTAGCCTGATTTGATAGCTGCTGTAGAGGGAGGGTCGATGAACGGAAAGGTTTCGATGTCTCCTAACTTGGCCGCTTCCATACGGAGAATCACCTCTGCCAGATTCGATCTTTGTATTTCGGGGACCGAGAATTCGACTCGCTTTTCGAAATCGGATTCTGAATACAAGCGTATGCAAATACCATCTTGCACGCGCCCGCAACGGCCCTTGCGTTGATTGGCGCTGCTCTGGGAAATCTTTTCGATTGGCAAGCGCTTCGTTCGGGCCTTTGGATTGTATCGACTGGTCCGAGCAAGTCCGGAGTCGACAACGAAACGGATCCCGGGAATCGTGAGCGATGTTTCAGCGATATTCGTGGCTAGAACAATCTTCCGATATTTAGACGGAGCGAAAATACGCTGCTGTTCTCCACTGGAGAGACGGCCAAAGCAGGGCAGAATATCGAAGCGATTGCCTAGGCGTCCCTCAAGAAGATCTCTAGTCTCTGAAATATCCTTTTCAGTTGGCAGGAAGACGAGGATATCCCCTTGTTTGAAATCATTAATAATGCGTTCTATAGACTCCGCGACGCCGTCAATCACGGTAAATTCACCGCTGTCTTCCAAGAGCTCATCAAGTGGCGCGTAGACGACCTTAACCGGATGGACTCTTCCAGATACTTCGATAATTGGAGCGCTATCGAAGGCGTTAGAAAATTTTTCGATATCGATGGTTGCTGAGGTGACAATGACCTTAAGGTCAGGCCGGCGTTTGCGCAGCTGATTGAGATACCCAAGCAGAAAGTCGATATTAAGGCTTCGTTCGTGGGCTTCATCAATGATGATGGTGTCGTATTCTGACATCGAGGGATCTGACTGGATTTCCGCTAGAAGCATACCATCGGTCAGGAATTTTATCCGAGTCTCTTGGCTAGTTTCGTCGGAAAAACGGATTTTTGAGCCGACTTCTCGCCCGTATTTGATCCTCAATTCTTCCGAGACTCGCTTGGCTATGGAGAGGGCGGCGACTCGACGAGGTTGTGTACAAGCTATTCGCATTTTTCGTCCTCTTCCGGCATCGAGGCACATTTTGGGAATCTGGGTGGTCTTCCCTGAGCCCGTTTCTCCGGAGAGGATAATCACAGGATGACGACGAATCGCTTCGATGATTTCGTCGCACCTCTTTGAGATGGGCAATTTCTGCGGATACTGAATTGGGATGGGAACCCACTTGCGACGTTGGCCGACCCCCCTTTTAATGCAGGCTCTATCACTCATCGAGTCAGTCAGCGCCCTTATACTGAGTTTTTTGGCATGGGGTTTTGGACAAGCGACTCCAGATGGCCCGTGCCCATTCTTCTTCGTCCGGAAACGATTCACAGCTCCAGTGGACCTCGCCGCTTGGTTCGATCAAAGCCATGCGGGCAGCGGTTTGGTGCTCGGGGCTCAATACGGTGGATCGGGTTCTCATGAAGTCCTCCTTTAGTAGGTTGGAGGCGATCCGCCGCTTGATCTCGGATGATTGCTTCCAGGCTAAGTTGATCACCCAGAAAGCACCTTGTTGAGCGTTCACCAAGGTTGCGCATCTCATCGCTTCGTTTAGATCATTTGCAGAATGCGATGAAATTATGAATAGGGGTTGCCGGTCTACAGAGACGGTTTCGCCTGAAAATGATTCGAAGCGGAATGGTGCTTCCGTGCAAAATCCCGCGTCGAGGACTGGGCTAAATAGAAAGAGCCACAGCAGAGTCCTTCTCCCCAACGAATCGGTCGAGAAAGATTTGGATCGCTTTATAGTCATTCGCGATTCTGCCGGCTTAGCAAAAAGCCTTTGGCACTTAAACCTAAGGATTCCAATTTTTTGGATATAGCTTCTGAATCAATCTTGACACCTCCGATCAAGGCTCGGCCCGAATTGAGATCGACATCCACCCGGGAGATGAAAGGAAGGCTCTTCAAGCCTTCGGTAGCGGAATCCCGGCAATGGCTGCAAGTCATCCCCTTAATGGTGAGCGTGGCCAGCTCTGGTTCGGTATACTCCGTATCACAGTTATGTGACATCGAATCGCCCGAACGATTCACCTTCCAGTAGCCGAAGGCGAGTATTGTTATCAACACGGCTCCCGATAAGTGGCTCCAGAATGTCAAACCGTGAAAGTGCAAATGTCCGTTATGAAAACTTTCCGTATCCAGAAACTGATGAAAAAACAGAGCTGCAATCCAAGAAAAGACGATAATGCTTACAACATAGATGAAAGTTTCCCTATTTCCCAGTGTCCTTCGCATTGTCGTGATGGTGGCGACATTCGTTGCGGGACCAGCAATGAGCAATACCAGTGCCGCACTAACGGGGAGGCCGCTTTCGATTAGGGCGAGAGCCATGGGGATCGAGCCGGTGGAGCAAATGTAGAAGGGGATAGCTATCAGGGTGGTGAGCAGGATGCTAGAATAGACGCCGCCGGGCAAATTTGCCAGCAGGTTGTCCGGAGCTATGGCGCTGATTAGTCCAGCGAGAAGAAATCCGATAGTCAGCGAGCCGGCGATATCCCCCGGCAATGTTAAAAACCCGTATTGTGCACTTTCCTTCCAATTGGGAACGCTTTCCGAATCTTCATTCTCTGCCCGCCTGCGATGATGGCCACCCTTGCTCCCGAATCGTTCGACGGTGGCTCCGATGGCGAATCCCGATAAAAATGCGATGATGACTCGATAGACGGCGAATAGGGGCCCAAGCATGCCCCAAGTGGCCAGAATACTGTCGACTCCCGTTTGCGGTGTAGAGGTTAAGAAGGACGTAGCGGCTCCTTTGCTTGCCCCTTTCTCACGAAGGCTGGCAGTAACGGGAATGACTCCGCAGGAGCAAAGGGGCATGGGCACTCCGAAGAGAGAGGCGAAGGCAATGGATTTCCAGCCAGGAGATCCGAGGCGTTGCTCTATCCATTTTTGGCGAAACCAGCGATGCAGCAAACCGGCCACCAGAAATCCTAGGAGCAGATAGGGCCCCATCTCCGCTATGAGTGCCCAAGTTTCGGTCAAATATTGCTGAATCAGTGCCATTGTCTCGTCTCATTGTTGTCAAGGTAGTGATTTGATGTCGAGAGATCCTCGATTGTGGAATTGATCTCAATATTTGAAGAATAATTCCCAAAATCGTAAGCTACGGATTGACTGTGCAATTTCCTACCACTAAAGATCCGGAATAAAATGTCTACAGAGACTTCTGCATCCCCACCTCCATCGGAGGAACTCATCAATGACGCGGTCATCAGACTAGCAGGGAATTCCCAAGACGGTATTCAATCTATAGGCGGCTTTCTCGCCAGATTGGCTGGCCGGAGTGCCCAGGAAGTCATGACTTACATGACGATCCCGGCAACGATTTCAGGCGGGCCATCAATCTTCCAGGTTCGAATGGGCACGGGAGAAGTTCTATCGGCTGGGGATGAAGCCGATTTCCTAGTGGCCTTTTATCAGCACAGTTATGATGACCATATCTCCCATTTGAAAGACGGTGGTGTTCTCCTCTACGACTCGGACCACGTCGAACTGAGCGAAGATGAGAATCGATTTCTCAAGGTTGGAGTTCCCATCGCGGCCCTGACGGTCGAGGCTTTGGGTGGTTCTGCAAGAGAGAAGGGGAAAAATATTTTCACATTGGGTCTGCTTGCCAGGATCTTCAAGTTGGACGTCGACAAGCTGCGGGGAATCTTCAAGGAGCGGTTCGGGTCCAAATCCGAGGACATCCTGCGCAATGCCAATCTAGCATTCGATGCCGGCTATTCGTATCCGATCGATAATGTTATGGATCGCTACTACGCCTTCTTGGCGCCCGATGAATCCGGCCCTCCGCAAGTAACGATGGATGGCAACACGGCCATCGTATTGGGTCTCTTGACAGGAGGTGTCCGTCATGGGGCGGGCTATCCAATTACGCCGTGGTCTACCATCATGGAGATGCTGCGATCGCAACTGCCAAAGTATGGTGGAACATTCGTGCAAGCGGAAGATGAAATTGCGGCTGCGTCGATAGCGATTGGATTTTCTTATGCGGGCCGTCTCGCGGTAACTGGAAGTTCCGGACCAGGAATTTCTTTAAAGCTAGAATCACTGGGCTGGGCCTCGATGGCGGAGATCCCGCTGATTGTGATTAACATTCAGAGAGGTGGGCCGAGTACGGGATTACCGACCAATGTGGAGCAAAGCGACTTGCTTCAGGCGATTTATGGGAGCCATGGAGATTGCCCGAGAATTGTTCTAGCTGCTCAAAACGTTGAGGACTGTTTCTACACCGCTTTGGAAGCCACCAAGATTGCCCGTGCTTACAGCGTCCCTGTATTTGTCCTTTCGGACATGTCCATGGCGTCCCGCATTGAGGCTTTTGATGAGCCGGACTTGGATAGCTTGATTATCGAGCCTGAGCTAGCCACGGAAAATCGGCCAGTCGACTTCAAGCCATATGACTTAAATCGCATTACGCGTCATGCCCCTCCAGGAAGCTGGATCGAAGGGGGCAAGTTCCCTCAAGTGACGGGATTGGAGCATGACGAAACGGGACACCCGTCTGCTAATCCGGAAATGCACGTCAAGATGATGGCAAAGCGTCGGGACAAGATTAAGGCCTTTGCTGATTCTTTGGACGCCTCTGAAGTATTCGGAGATCAGGAGGGCGATACATTGGTCGTTGGCTGGGGCAGCACCTGGGGTCCGATCCGGGAAACGGTTATCCGCCAAAGGAGTGCTGGAAAGAAGATGGGTCATTTGCACCTTCGTTATGTGAACCCGTTGCCGAATGACTTGGACGAGATTTTCAATCGATTTAAGGATATCATCGTTGTAGAGATGAATGATCAAGGCCTGTACGGTTGCGGCCAGCTAGCGTCGCTCTTACGGGCAAAGACCTGCAATTCTGCAATCCGCAGCATGGCAAAAACGGATGGCCTGACTTTCAAGATCCGCGAAATAATTAAAGGAATCGAATCCCTTTAGCGACAGATTCCAATAAAGTACACCTAACGAACCATTTTAAAACGAAAGCCCGTATCAAATGAGTGCATCCTCAGTCCCAGCTACCGTCGAGCGCGGTAAGATAACCAAAAAAGGCATTGCCGCCGATCACCCGACCTGGTGCCCCGGTTGCGGTGACTTCGCCGTTTTGGCAGCGTTCTTCAAGACGCTGGAGAAACTGCAGTTTCCTCAGGAGAACATTGTCACCATTGCCGGGATTGGTTGTTCATCGCGTTTCCCTTATTTCGTGAACACTCATGGCGCACATTTCATTCATGGAAGAGCGTTGCCATTCGCGACGGGTGTTAGCTTGGGACGCGATGATTTGCATGTATTCGTTTTTGGTGGCGACGGCGACGGGTTCTCTATTGGTGGTAATCACCTGGATCATGCTGGGAGAAAAAACATCCGCCTCACGTATGTGATAATGGATAATTTCGTCTACGGTCTCACCAAGAAGCAAACATCGCCAACATCACCCCAAGGTTTTCGCTCGAAGACGGATCCCACCGGAGCCATCGACCGGCCAACCAATCCGATGCGGAAGCTGCTTTCAAGCGGGGCGACCTTCGTGGCTCGCACGCATGCGACGCAAATCAAGCACATGATGGAAATTTATGAGCGAGCGATCCACCACGATGGATTTTCGGTCGTCGAGTGCCTGAGCGAATGCGTCGAATTCTACAAGGGAGCCTTCGACGCCGCTTTACCTCGCAAGGGTGGCGTGTTTAATGTGATCGATGAAGAAGAGCACGACGTAACGAATATGGCCGGTGCCCTTGCCTTGGCGGAAGAGAATTGGCCAGGTAAGTTTGGCGTTTATTACCAGAAGAAAGAGCCCACCAAAAACGAAAATGAGCAGAAGCTTATCGGATCTGCCCGGGCTAAGACGAAGGGGGCTAGCGATCTGGACCTTCTCAAAAAGACTTTTGCCCGCATGAAGTAGCGTAGCTCGCTCCTCAAGCGTCACTTAAGGCGCTTATCTACCTTAAGAAGAAGAAAGCCCGGTTCGAAAACCGGGTTTTCTTAGTTAACCAAACAACTAAAAAATTAAGTTGATAGGGTGTGGCGAGTGAAGATGACAAAGTCTTTAGATTCATGGGGGTCTTATTCTTTTACCTTCATTCAATCGGCAAGTGTGGAGGTGCTTAATAGCATTTACCTAAAAATCAGGATGTTAGAGGAAATCCGACATTCGAAAATATGGGCAATTACTCATCGGATACGACAGCGATTCGGAAATAGATTTCGTGGTCGAGTCGCCCCTCTCCCGATGACGGCTGCTTTGTTGCCGAAATAGTAGCGGTTGGTCTCTGCCCTCCCACATTCAAAAATATGCAACCGGCGTTCGGAGATCGCCCTCTCTCTTGCGTGTCTCGGAGATCTTTTTCAGTTCTTCCCGGGATCCTCGGGTTTGCTTGCCATGTCGCAAGCATTAGGCACGATCCCGCGTTGTTCGAAAGGGGATACTTCCATGATTGAGAGGAGACAGCCAGGTTCAAAATTGCTGCGAAGTTGGTTTGCAGTGAGGACCCTGAGCCTGAGTCTAAGCGTTTTTCTGCCACTGGTGCTGCTTGGGCAATCCCCGGAACCAGTTAAGCTTGAGGATCAGTCTGAAAACTCTAATCCGGGTGCAGAAGGCTCGGAGGCGAAGAAGCTTATTAAGAAAGAGAAGCCGATTCAGAGAAAAGGGATCAGAATTCCTCTGGAGGGGGATGATCGATTTACTAAGAATGGCGTGGAATACCGCAAGCAGTGGGGATTCAGAGCAGGCACAGCTAGGCTCTATCCACCGCTTTACATCGGTTGGGAAAACGGAATGGAGGTCAAAGGGCTTTACGAGGAATACGCGGCGAAAGGGGAAGCTGGATACACTCTTTCCAGCATTTTCTACAACACGCGATATTTCAAGGATACCGGCTCCGAGTTTGTGAATAACTTCGTTCTCCTATGGGTGCCGGAACGCTACGCATTTTCGCTTTACGATGAGAGCAGTTTCCAGGGATTTAAGGATTCGGTTAAGGAAAATATAATCAAGGCCCGGAAACAGTACGCGGATCGGGAAAAGTTCGAGTCTTTCGACGACTACATCGCGTTTAAGTTTGGCCGAGACGAGGAAATGGAAGACTTCGTAGATGGCTACTGGATTGTCGCGGACGAAAACGATTATCGTCTAACCTACTTTTACACTTCGGAATTCGTCGGGACAGAAAAGCGAAATAAGCAAGCTTTCAAACGTCCTCTTATTGCCACTACAAGCTATATGCTGGTTCGCAACAAAGTGCTGAAAATGGATATCGTCAAAGAATTTGATGGACGTGACGATATACCCGTCCTGCTCCAGTTTACGGCCAACTTGCATCGAGATTTGGAATTGATTAATCGCTATGAACCGTCCCGTTCCCGCTAGAGCCTGTGCCATTTTTCAAACCTCTTCGCCTCTGTTATTTGAACTGATCGTATTTGGCGACCACAAGCTGTAAGCCTATGCTACTATTTGGGGCCGCATGGAAGCTACGGGCGACCTTAAATGGCTCGTGGATCTTTACTTTCCCGATTTGATTAATAGGGATCTAGCCGATGAGCTTGAACCGGTACGAAAGCATACTGATGGACTATTTGGAAAGCCATGCCGAGGAGAAGCGTTATTGGGAGGCTCGGGTCTTGGAAATCGATCGGAGGGGAGGGTGCCGCGAATCGAAGGTACTCGATTTGAACAGCATGCTCTGGGAATATTTCGAAGAACGATCGCGTTTCGAGTCCCCGTTCAGGGAGCTGGTCATCCATGAAGGAGTCAAGAAGATCAGCATGCTAAACCTTTCTGAATACTTGCTTCGCATGTGGACTCCAGTTCCCAAGAAACGGGCTCTCAGATAGGAATATTGTTCGGAACGGCTGTCTGATTGGTTAAACCTGACTCGGTTTATAGGACACTCTTTCATGTCTTGTACATCAATGACATGGCGGTCCAGGCTAGTTTGGAGGAGCCCATTAGGATTAAATGGCAACACCGAAAATGGTAACGTTGCCATTTTCGGTGTCATACAAATCGCCTCGAGTCATGAGATAATCTCATTCATTGGCATTAGATATCACGAGTTACTAGAGACCTCTTTTTGGGCGTCGCTTTTCCAGTTTCTCTTCTCGCCAGGCGGCCCGTTCCTCAGCGGTCATGCCGATATGCTTTCGGTGAAGCTTTTGGCTGATTTCAATTTGCTTTTGCCTTTGGGCGGCCCGTTTGCACTGCTCGTCGCTTAGCGATTCGAAGCAATGGGGGCAGCTGATGCCCTCTATGTATTGCGGTGATCGTTTATCTTTTTCGGAAATTGCGTGTCGGCAAGCGTAGCACATATCGAAACTACCCGGCTCGAGGTGATGGTTCACAGTAACCCGATTGTCGAATACGAAGCAATCGCCTTGCCAGAGGCTATCGGCGGGATCGACCTTCTCTAGATAGTTCAAGATGCCTCCATTTAATTGATACACTTTTTTGAAACCCTTTTTTAGGAGTAGCGACGTTGACTTTTCGCAGCGAATGCCGCCTGTGCAGAACATAGCGACCGGTTGGTCCTTTTTATCGGCGAGCTTAGAGTCGACATATCGAGGGAAATCACGAAAATTTTTGGTGTGCGGGTTGGCTGCCCCTTGGAAAGTGCCTAAATCGCATTCGTAGTCGTTGCGGGTATCGATGAGGGTGACTTTGGGATCAGAAATGAGATCATTCCAATCTTCGGGATCGACATATTCGCCTACTTGGTCACTGGGATTAACATCTGGCCGTCCCAGACGGACAATCTCCTTTTTTAGCCTAACCTTCATCCGGTAAAACGGAATTTCCGGAGCTTTGGAATATTTGATTTTCAATTTTCCAATGGCGGGATCGGACTGAATATATTCCAGGACTTTTTCCAAACCGTTATTTGGGCCGGCGATGGTGGAATTGATCCCCTCTTCAGCGAGAAGAATAGTTCCCTTTACGCCTTGGGCTTCGCTGAAGGCCCTCAGTGGCTCTCTACGCTCCCGGTAGTCGGGCAATGGAGCGAATTTGTAGAAGGCTGCGATTTTGTAGGTCTGACTACTCATGGAACTAAGCTTTTTGCCGGGGCGGCTTATTGAAATCAACGTTTTTGGGCCTACAAACAGGTCGGATTTGAGCGGCCTTCGGTTGACGGAGCTATTGGAATAGGGCAAGGAAGAACGCAATGACTGCACTTTCGAGTAAAAAAAAGGCGGCGTTGAGAAGTGCTGCCCAGCGATTGAAACCAGCGATATTTGTAGGGAAGAACGGTTTGACCGCTCACTTCCTAAAGGAGCTGTGTCAGGCTCTTGATTCCGAGAAACTGGTTAAAATTGCTTTCAAAGAGGGCAGAGATTCAATGGAGGTCTTGGTGAAGGAGATAGAGGCGGAAACGGCTGCGGTTTGCGTGGGAGGCGTAGGAAAAAAGCGCAGCTTTTACCGCGAGAGTTCCGGAGATTAGGGACGATCTCAGCTTTCGCATCGCTTGCAAGAGAGCTTTCTGCAATAAATGGGCTGTACCTAGACCACTTCCAGGGCCAGCAGGGTTTTGTCGTCCTAAGAAGCGCCTCCTCGGAATGTTGCGAAACTTGCTGGAGGCCGTCGCTGTGTCTGCTCAGTAGGCCGCGAGTTCCGAATCCGAGTCTTAAGCCCTTTTCCCTTTTCGTTTGTCCAAGCCCGAGAAGAGATCTAGGCTTGCAAGCAAGCAACGGATAGGTGTGATCGCAGCGTCGCATTCTTCATGCCAGAAGCTGCTTTCAACGATTCTGCTAATAACGTGCCCGTTCCCCTCCAGCTGTATGAGGATTTCTTGGAATCGGGCGAGACGATATGTTTGCCGCGTTCAGCAAACCCCAATGTATCCATAATTATACCGTTTAGAAATCCTCCCGAACATCTGTTGAACGGGCTGCACGGTTTGGCCTTTGGCGAAGCTGAAAGTTTTGAGACCATTGTTGTTGCAGAAAAGGGCTGCCTTCAGAGCTACCCGGAATTGGAGTCTCGATTGGATGGGATACACTTTCATCGAGTGGATGAAATGGAGTCATTCGCTCAGGCGTGGAATGAAGGAGCGAGCCTAGCCCTAGCTCCATCGCTGCTTTTTATGAAAGACGACGCCCGATTGATGGAGAGATCTTTGGCC
>DKNL01000213.1:10836-37932 GCA_002474325.1 Opitutales bacterium UBA7389 | reverse complement strand
ATCTCCCATGGTCGTCGCTCTTTGATTATGCCATACTCCCTCTGCAGTTGCGGCAATCGAAATCTGCGCCCCTGGAATCTTCTCCATTGGAAAGAAGGTTAATCCATCTAGAGGCTTAACATCAAACGAAAGAGGCTCCGTTTTTATTAAACGATAAGAACCCGCGTTAGAATCGAAGACCTGGAACGACAAACTGGGAAAGGTAGCGATCTGAGTAGTCAAGGGACGGGCTCTCATCACGAATCGCCTGCCGTCCGACCTCCAGATCTCGTTCACTTCCTGGCCTACCCAAAACCGGTTTCTCATCGACGATTGACGACTCATATCCGGTATCTGTAGCATTTCCGAACATACGTCGGATCTAACATCGATTTGTATCTCTATCAGTTGTCCAACGGTAGCTGTCGGTGGCCTTATTGAAACGCTTACGGACTGAGGATCGAATATCCCGCTGAAAGATTCGAGTCTCCCTTCGCCAGGCAATGGTCGAACGGTGATTTCCAATGGATCTGAGTCCGTGTAGATCCTCTCGTGCGGAGAAGAACTGTCGACTCTCTCAAAAAGAGCATTGTTAAAATAAGCTGCGTACCGGTTCGATTGAGCGTCGTCTTCCAAGAGCCTAGAGCATTGCAAACGGGTTTTCGGTAGCATATAAGTGCCGGGCGCACGGAATCGCAGGTAGAAGTCGAATCTTAATACGCCTAGGTTTTCGGGGAACCGGTTGCCTTTTGCAAAACGCTGAGCTATCACTCTACGCTCGGATACGGGTATTCCGAATTGAAATTCCTCAGAGGCATCGCTACGGGGAACAACGATCTCTATATCAGGATTGTTGAAAATTTCTGGATACAATTGTACATGGCGAATTTGGTTCATCGGCAAATCGCAACGCCATTCGAAAGACACTTTCAGGGGCTCTCCCTCGTAGACAACTCGTTTGCCGGCTTCCACCTGGAAGGACATGGCATCCGTCTTATAAGGTTCTCCGACCAAGATCTGTCTCGATACCGTCCGAGCAACCGTATCGCCGTCCTTTACAACAACGGGAGGAAAAATCCGGATCCCAGCTCGCTTTGGAGCAAATTCTACGATACCTAGAAAATTTCCGCGATCGTCATTTTCCAATTCGAGAACTCTCGTTCCGAGAATTCGAACATCCCCTTGGTCTTCCACAGGCTCAATCTCCGGGTATTCGCTGCTAGAGACAAACAGCCACGCAGTAGCCACTTCCTCAGCGAAGAAACTGGTCTCGCGAAACTCCAATTTGAAGTTCTCCGATAAAGTATCCGAATCTTGGGCATAGAGCCTAGTCTCAGATAACCCATTCATCATGACAAGAAAGAGAGCTACTCCAAGCAGGAAATGTTTAATGGGAAAAAACATTACCAATCTTTTTCTACCTTTCCGGCATTAGCCTTGGCCCGTTGCTGCTCCCTGAATTGCTGGCTGCTTTTCTCCTCCCTCAGAATGTCCTCAGCCGAGAAATTTGGAGTAGGCAGAGACTGCATCATGGCGTCTTTGCGGAACTCGCCTTTCATTGGCATGGATGCGGCAACAGCTGCACCAGGATCTGTATCCATAAATTCTTCCCAATCTTCTTCATCCCAATCTCCCTCGCCCTCATCTTCGTTGTTGGACGCGAATAGATCCAGAATCTCCTGGAGACGATCGATAGCCTCCGATTGGCGGGCTCGAGCTGATATCCAATATCGCCATTGGGGCAATAGCTCTTCAGCCTCCTTTTGGGCTGCCAGGGCTCGCTCGATCAATTTCATCGGTTGCCGCATAACGGTTTGGACCGATTCGCTTGAGTTGTCATGCGAAAGCACGCTGGCCATTGAGAACTCGACATCCAAACTCCTCATCTCCTCCTCTATAGACAAGCCTTCCTGGCCCAATATCGCCTGGTCTTCGGCGAAAGCTTTCCCTTTGGCATCGGCATTTTCAGGAACTGTTTGCTCAATGGGAGTCGCTCTCGAAAACCTATTTGGGCGAGCGGGACGCCTTTCGACATCCGAGCTCTCAACCATCCTCCTTAACTCCGCTTGCTCGTCGCGCAGTTCACGGATTCGCTGCAAGAGCGCTTCGATTTTCTCGTCTCGTTCCTGTTCCTGCTTTTCTTCATCACGCACCCGAGCCTGTAGAAGCTCCAGCATTCCCGCTACCTCGTCAAGGCGGGCTCCCGCTCTCTCAAATCCTGGACGATACCGGGCTGCGTCGAAAAATAATCCTTGGGCTCCTCGAGCCACATCTAAAGCATCCCGCGGAGAGGAACCCGATAGCTCTTCAGCTTGCTTCAAACGACTTAAACCTTGGTTGAATAACGAGGCTGCCATGTTCGCTGAACCCGTGCTGGAACTTTCTAGAATCTCTACCAACTCCCCGAATGCTATCTCCGATTCCGCGAAGTCGCCCTGCTCTAGCATTTCGCTGGCCGACGAGAACCTAGCCTCGATCGGATCCTCATCTCCAGCCCAGAGATTGTAAGGAACGAAGGCAACCGTTATCAGGATAGCCAGGTTGGCGGTGGCGCCGTCTAGGATCCGCAAATCCGATTTCGCTATTAGCGCCAAGAGCAAAGCCAACGGCAAAATGAAAAACGCCCCCTCTTTGTAGATCACGTAGCCTGATTCATTCCCGGTAGCAATTCGCTCCTTGTCCTGCGAAAACGATTGATAGATTTCGCCCAAATGGAATGGCAACGTTCCCACATTTATGTATTGGCTATCTGGCGACAATCTTTCCAGCTCCCCCAGCTCCTTATCCCGCAGCCGAGTATAGACGATTTCCCCCTTGTGCTTTAACGGAATCGTTTCGCCCTCCTCGTTCAAAATAGGAATTCGCGAGCCGGATTGCGAATCTCCCAGCCCCACTATCAGCAATTTTGCCTCGCTCTCCTTTATTCTTCGGGCAACCAATTCAATACCAGGCCCATGGTCTTCCCCATCCGTTAGCAGTATTATATCCTGAAACCCGCGCCTTTCTGAGCTCAATACCTGGTCAACGCACTTTTCGATAGCCGACAGCAGGAGACTGCCTCCGTACTCTACACTACGAGGCTGAATCTGGGAAAGCATGTAGCGGACAAAGTCGTAGTCCGTCGTGAGAGGGCAACTGATTGAGGAACTTCCAGCATAAATAACGAGACCCACTTGTTCTCCCTCGAATCCATCAAGGCAGTCTCGAATGCCTTGCTTAGCCGCTTCTAACCGCGATGGGTAGGCATCGCGAGCTAGCATGCTACGCGAAACATCTAACGCGAAAACGACATCCCGTCCTGACTGCTCTATCGAAAATCGCTGGGGTTGATAACCCGGACGGGTTAGAGCGAGCGTTAAAAGAACGAATACACTGATCCATAGCCAATCTTTAAGATTCCATTTGCCTTCTGTCTTTCCTCCCAGCCTTGATCTCATCAAGCGTCGCTGGCTATGGGCATTCACCGCAAGCCAGGCTAGCGGGAAAATCGCTATCAAAAGCACCAAGGCCCATGGCCACTGTAGAACGAAGGATCTCATCACGCTACTCTCAACCACGTCATTCTTATTAAGATGCCGATCAGCAGAAAAACCGCGGCTCCAATCAGAGGCGCCCAATACCATTCCGACACAACGGTGAAGGATCGGGTTTCTATCTGAGTGCGCTCTAGCTCATCGATCTCTTCGTAGATTGAAAGTAAGGACTCATAGCCCGTGGCTCTCCTAAAGACCCCGCCTGTTTCCTCGCTAATACGCTGCAAAGTCAGTTCCGCATTGGAAAAGCTTTCCCCCTCATCAGCGATTTCCAGCTCCTCCAGGTCGTTCGAATCACCCAAGCTGATCGAATACACGCGACAGCCCCATAACTTGGCCAATCCAGCTGCCTCTAGAGGCAGATGGTTGCCCGAGTTATTCTCGCCATCTGTCAGAAGAATAATGATACGGCTTTGTATATCCGTCAGCTGCCTGCTTGCATTCAGGGATTTCAACTCGTCCATTTTCTCCAATCTTGCGCAGGCCAAGATGAGCGCGTCGCCATAGGCAGTTCCATCTTCATTTGGTCGGTCCTGTATTTCCAGCTCCCTCACGATTTGCACTAAGGCATCGTGCCCGAAAGTAAGCGGACTTCGCGTGTCGGCATAGCGAGCAAAGCTGATCAATCCAATGAGGTCGTCTGGTCTCCCGGCGAGGCGTTCACCATCGCCAGCAATAAATCGCTCCAGAAGATCCTTGGCTATTTCCATTCGCGTCTTCACTCCCTCTCCCTGAACTTCAATAGATCGATCCATGCTGCTGGAAACGTCTACCAGTAGTTCAATAGCGATCCCTTCCGCCTCCTCAACTGTCTCACTCGTTCCCGCTTGCGGACGGGCCAAGGCAAAAATGAGCCCCGTGAAGAAGATCGTTTCTAAAGCCCTTTGTATCCAAAGAAAGCGGGTTTTGCCGCGCTTAAAGTTACCCCATTGCCTTAGGGAGGCCACAGTCGTACCCGATTTTCCACTCCCACGAAAAACGGCCCAGAGAGCGAAAGGCAAGAGAAGGAAAGCCCAGGGAAAGACGAAACTCATTCCGTAAACTCCTTCTTTAGATGCCTCGTTAGTTCGTCGATTGGGAGTTTCCGGGAATACAAGGTCGCTTCAATCAAAGCCACCAGTCGATCCGAACACTTGGACTGATAATCAAGCAAAAACCGTTCGAGTACTTCTGGCTTGAAATCCCCCTTTTCTAGGCCCTCTTGCAGCTGACAGGCGATAGCCTGAACAGATGTTTCAGACCGCTCGGGCATCCTTTTGATTCTCCTACTTGAAAAATAATGGAAATTCAAATACACGGTTATTCCAATCGCCACTAGAGCGACTATGCCAAAAAAGTCTAGGAAGCCATTCGAGCTCGCTTCATCGACCCAGCTCTCGGGGGAGTCCCCGATGGGATCCTTCCCGATGGGTGCAGCATTGAAAGAAATTTCCGGCAATATCTTGGCCTCCGACTTAGGTTCAGCGCTTAAGACAATGCTGCCCCCTTCCAAGACGAGCGAACCCGACCGCCCGATTTGATAAAGAACAATCCACTGATTCTGGAAAAGCCCCTCCTCATTCTGGTTTATAGGGAATGGTTGAATTTCCAGCAATCGGGCATGCGGATGCACTGGGGGCTGCAATGACAAATCCAAATAAGAACGGCCGGTAGCGATTACCGCTAACTCGATAATATTGCCCGGAACGTAACTCCTAGACGTATCCAGCCGAGATTCGACGTTCAAAATGGCGTTATCATCTCTCGAGGGAGTATCGGAGAATGCTAGACTGGTCAGGACCAGGGCGAAAATGGCCGATATGAAAGCAGGTTTTAGATGCATGAACACAGACCTAGCCTCCTGCTTCATCTGCTGCCATACGCTGCCTCGACTTGAAAAATTCGGAAAGGACCGCTACGCAGTCGCCGCCAGACTGAAGGTTGATCAGATCCACGCCGCACTCCAAGGTTAACTCCCTTATTTTGGCCAACCTGCTCCTCGATTGAGCGGCCTGAAAGTCTACAACATCCAATTTACCCGTCTCCGAATCTCGAATACGAGCCATTCCAGATCTCGGCGCTTCTAGCTCAATAGCTTCAAAGAGATTAACAGCGATTACGTCGTGCCGGAATCCCGCTGCTGCAAGCTCTTGCTCGTAGTTTTCGGCGAGAAAGTCGGAAATCACGAATCCCACCGAACGCTTTCGAGCTAGATGGCTAAAGGTATCCAAGGCAACATCAAGTCGCGTACTCGACCCTTTAGGCTCGAAGCCCGAGAGGGCATCAAGAATTCTCATGCCTTGTTGCCTTCCTTTCGATGCGGGCACAACCAGCTCTACCCTATCAGTGAACATTATCAAACCCACTCGGTCGTTGTTCGACAGCGCGGAAAGCGTCAGCAATCCGCAAAATTCCGCTACCGTCCTTCGCTTGGCTTTTTCAGCATCGCTCAATGTGGATGCGGAAAGGTCAACCATCAGGTAGAACATCTGCTCCCTCTCCTCCACGTAGCGTTTAACGTGCGGAACGCCTGTCCGAGCGGTTACTTTCCAATCCATGGAACGCACGTCGTCTCCTGGCGTATAAGGCCTAACATCTTCGAATTCAATTCCTCTCCCTTTGAATACGCTTCGATACTCGCCCGCTAACAAATGCTCGACTGGACGCCGACATTTAAGCTCTAGCAGATCTAGTTGTCTGTCCGCGATTAGCCCGGATTTCTCACAGACTTTCTGCTGCAAGCCCGCATGCCCGATCCCCAGCGACTTCGACTTGCCACGCGACTTTACAGGGAGACTACCCAGCTTCACCAGCTCGACTGCGTTCAAGCCACCGCTGGCCTGGTCCTTCGAGCTATCGCTACGAAATTTGTGGGAAATCCAGGCTAGATTCATTCCTCCATGATGGGAACGGTATTCAGAATTTTCTCAATAAGATCGTCAGAAGTAAGACCTTCCGCTTCCGCTCTATACGAAAGCGCCATTCGATGCCTTAGAACATCTCCGGCAACGTCTTTTATGTCCTGCGGTACAGCGAACTCGCGTTGATTGAGCATGGCTAACCCCCGAGCAGCGAGCGATAGAAAGATTGTAGCCCGTGGTGAAGCGCCAAAACGCAGATAGCGGGAAATATCAATCCCGTAGGCTGACGGATTACGTGTCGCGTCGACTAAACGCAATATGTACTTCTCAACCTTCTCGTCGATGAACACCTTGTCCAGCAGCCCGCGTGTTTCTAGGATGTCCTTCAGATCGATAACGGGCTCAACACTCGTTTTGGGAGCCGAACGGGCCATGCGACGCATAATCTGATGCTCATCTTCCATGCTTGGGTAGCCGACTTTCAATTTGAACATGAATCGGTCCACTTGGGCTTCCGGTAAAGTATAAGTACCCTCTTGCTCTATCGGATTCTGCGTTGCCAATACCAGAAACGGGTGAGGCAGACGATATGTTTCCTTCCCCAAAGTCACCTGCTTCTCTTGCATGGACTCGAGCAAGGCGCTTTGCACCTTAGCGGGGGCGCGATTAATTTCGTCAGCTAGCAGTAGATTAGCAAATACAGGTCCTTTTTCAGCAGTAAAAGTGTGCTCCCTCGGATCGTAAACCAAACTGCCGACTAAATCGCTGGGCAGCAAATCCGGAGTGAATTGAACCCGGCTAAAATTGGCCTTCATGGACTGGGCCAAAGTGGTTATGACGAGCGTCTTCGCTACCCCAGGCACGCCTTCTATGAGAACGTGGCCATCGCAAAGCAATGCTAAGAGCAGCCGGTCAACCAAGGGCTCTTGCCCGACGATTACTTCCGCTATCGACTCGCGGACCTTTTCCAGTTTCAGACAAGAATTCTCAATGAGCGATTTCATTTCGCTATGGGACAATTTTGACTACCACGAATTAGCCATTCCAACTACCATTGTTCGCTAACCCGGGTCGGATCGTTGGCCGCGGTTTCGTATCGATAGTGTGAACACGGTATGAATATGGCTTTCTCCACGGTCTCCCCCTCCAAATGCTTGATAAAGGACTCCACCGTTCCTACAGCCATTTTTCTAGGAAACTGTTGTGGCGTGTCGAAGAGCTTGCCTTCGAAAACGCCTTGCTTGCCAGCTGGCGATGCATCGAAAGCGACTATTGTGATCTGGTCGGTCTTGTTCACTTTGTCGATGGCGGCGTAGGCACCCAATCCAGAAGGATCGTTAATGGCGAAGATTCCTACGATATTCGGATGAACCTGAAGAATGTCGTTGGTTACGGCGAAGCCTTCGTTACGGCTCCCTTTTCCATTCAGTTCCGTTACAATTTCCAGCTGGCTTCCGCTCTTTTCCAGCTGATCCTTGAATCCTTCGACTCTCAGAATACAGGACGTCACTTCCGGTAATCCGACGATCGCGATTTGCCCGCGATCCCCAGTCGCTTCGATCATACTCTTGGCCGCAAGTTGGCCTCCTTGAAAGTTGTCGCTACCAATATGCGAGGTTACCATTTGTTTCACTTCGTCGTCATCGATTTGAATGTCGAATGTGAATACAGGTATGCCTGCGGCGTGGGCTTTTCGAACGCCCTCAGCTGCCGCTTTGGAATCCGCTGGATTCAAGAATATGGCGTCATACCCTTGAGCAATGAAATCCGATATCTGGGCATTTTGAGCAGCTCCGTCATTAGCTCCATCCAGAGCCACTAATTCGTATCCATATTTAGCGGCTTCCTCCTCCATAACATTGGCAATCAACTTGAAGAAAGGATTCGTTAATGCCATGCAGGTCATGCCGATCTTCCCCTTAGATTGGGTATCGCTTCCCTGATCGGCGCCTCTGTCGGAACAGGAAATCAGCAAGGCCAGCGAGGTAACGGCAAAAGCCCAGGCTAAGAGGCCATTGGAAATCGATCGAAAACAGGATGCGGATAAACGAAACACAATAGCAAACTGACGCCCACTACACCACTCTGGCAAGCGATTATTGCCTTGGTTGGAAATCGCCTAACTCGCGCGGATCGAGGGACTATGAGCGATTCTTCACAGCAGAACTCAATTTCTACTGAATAGTTGCCTAATTCCTCCGCTTTGCCGGGCCTTGTCTAAGAGCACGGCGAGAACGATAACGCCACCGAGGGTGAACATCTGGGTATAGCTCTGAATCCCTATCAAATTCATCCCATTTTGTATCACGGCGATTATGAAGGCTCCAATTAGCGTACCGAAAACGCGGCCAGATCCACCCGATAGGCTGGTACCTCCTACAACTACGGCAGCGATGACATAGAGCTCATACATATTGGCCATATTGGGAGCAGCCGCTCTAACCAGAGAAGCTTGCAAACAGCCACCTAGTCCAGCCGACAAACCGCTGACGGTGTAGACCAGCAGTATCATCGCTCCAACTGGGACTCCTGTCAGACGGGCTGCCTCCGCGTTGCCGCCTACCGCATAGATGTAGCGGCCAAAGCGGGTGTGGGTCATAAAAATATGGGCCGACCCATAAATCAGGACCAAGAGGAGGATGGTGTTCGGTATGCCTATGATAGAACCTTGGGCTAACCAGACGAACGAGTTCGGCACCTGATCGATAGAAAAGCCGCCCGTGGTCATGAACGCGAGACCGCGAGCCATCATCATAATGCCTAGAGTAACGATGAAGGCCGCGACCTTAAATCGGTGCACGAGAGAGCCGGCGAACAAGCCGATCAATCCGCAGCTCAAAGTCCCGACAAGGAAGCCGAGGCCAACGGACCAACCGGGAGCATCAGCTCCCCCAAACGCCTTGACAACCGTCGCGCTCAGGACGGCGGAAAGAGCGATCAAGCTTCCTACGGACAAGTCAATTCCAGCAGTTATAATGACCATCGTCATACCGATCGCTATGATGGCGATGACGACAATGCGTTCGACAATGGCTAGGAGGTTGGACGCCTTTAAGAAATCGGGCCACAATCTCTCAGATGGCACCGCTAACAAGTAGTTGGAAAATTGAGGAAAGTTCATAGGTATCTGCTCGATGACTCGCCATTTAATGGCGTCACCGCTCATTACGATGCCACCGAGTCGCTGGTCGTTGGCAGCCATTTCATCAAGCGCCAAACGCAAATCACGAGGCGTTCCGACTATGAGCCTAGCCGTATCGCGGCCTGAAGCTATTACCTGCTGATAAACGTTGCGGGCCAGGATTTCGGAATCCGTATTGGAGGCCCCGACGATTAGAGCCAATTCGCTACCGGAGATCCGATTGAGTACAACTCCGACCATCTCGGTTTCGGCCGCTGGTCCCGTCCCTGCCTGTCGTTTAAGCGTTAATAGGCTGAACAGAAGGCATAGGGCCAGCAAAGCGATCAACATACCGTAGTCGCCTAGGGAAATGGTGGGAAATCGTCTTGAGAGTCGCTCTTTGCTCATTCCTTCAACGCGAGAGCGAGAACGGTCTCTTGCGAGGTTGATTGGGCGTTCTCGATCTCGCCCATGACTTTGCCTTCCTTCATGACGAGTATCCGGTCACTCATACCGATTACCTCTGGCAACTCGCTGCTAATGAGCAAGATCGATTTTCCTCGGGCCACGAGCGCGTTAATCAGCAGGTATATTTCGTATTTCGCTCCCACATCGATACCTCGAGTCGGCTCATCGAAGATGAAGATATCCGCATTTCCCTCTAACCACTTTGACAAGACAACTTTCTGCTGATTCCCTCCCGACAATTGCCCAGCTTTCTGGGCCCCGGAAGAAACCTTTATTTTCAAGTTCTTACGACTCGAATCGAATGCCTGGGCCTCCGCCTTTCCGTCGATCAGGAATCCCTTCTTGAAAGCATTCAAGTTTGGCAGTCCAAAGTTTTCTTGAGCTGAATGTATCAATATCAGACCTTGCTCCTTTCGATCCTCGGTTAGTAGGCAAATGCCATTTCGGATCGCATCTCGAGGCTGCCTGATAATTCGCCTCTCTCCACTGATCGCGATTTTGCCTGTATCCAAATTATCCGCGCCAAAGATCAGGCGAGCCATTTCTGTTCTCCCGGAGCCCACCAATCCTGACACCCCCAAGACTTCTCCTGCTCGAAGTTCGAAGCTGACTCCTCTTACAGAGGTTCCGCGCCCAAGCCCTTCCACTTTTAGCCTTACCGGTCCAGGCGAAGATCGGCATTTAGGAAATTCCTCTTCGAGCGGACGCCCGACCATCCATTCGATGAGCTCCGATTTAGATACCTCGGAAACAGGCGCTTCGCCCACCGTTTCTCCATCCCTAAGCACGGTCACTCGATCGGCTATCTCGTAGATTTCCTCGAGCCTATGGCTAATATAGATGATCGAGATCCCTTCATCTCGCAAGCGACGGATGATCGATAGGAGCTTATCCACTTCTTGCTGGCTCAACGCTGCCGTAGGTTCGTCCATCACGATAATTCTAGCATCAGATGCCAGTGCCCGCGCTATTTCTACCGTTTGCTGCTCGGCAACGGTCAGGTCTTGGCAACGAGTTTCCGGATCAATCGACATTCCAAGTTCTTGAAATAATTCCCCCGCTCTGGCTCGTTCCGCCCGACGATCAATAAAACCGTTCTTAACGATCTCCTTCCCCAGAAATAGATTTTCTCGAGCGCTAAGTTTCGGCACCAAGTTGAATTCCTGAAAGATTATGGCAATACCTTCGAGTTGCGAAACATGAGGCGAGGGCAGCGTGACAGCTTCTCCATCGATGCGTATCTCACCCGAATCTGGAAGGTGGGCACCGCCTAGCGCCTTTATGAGCGTGCTTTTTCCCGCTCCATTTTCCCCTACCAGGGCCAGGACCTCTCCCTTGCTTAGCGTCAAAGAGACACCTTTGAGGGCCTTCACGCCCGGAAAGGCCTTAACGATCTCCTTCATTTCCAGGAGACGAGGGGCATTGCTGTTGGGGGAGGCAACCATCTTTAAGGCGGAGAAAAACGAATTCGTTGAGTTGGTTGTATCAACGATCCTCGATGGCCTGGCAAGCATAGGCTTTGATCTGAAAGATTAGGGTAGTGGGCGATCGGAGATCGCCCGTTACCAGAATCACCGACCATCCAGGACCGGCTTCTTAATCCAAATCGCCATTGTGGGTTACGATGATCGAGAACGCATAGGTTTTCGCCTCTCCCGCCTTCACTGGAATCAAAAACGGCTTCTTATCGATAGCCAGCGGGGAGTCCTGGATATCGTGGTGGGCTACCATGGGCTCAATACACACGAATGGCATTCCAGGAGGAGTCCAGATATTGACGTTGGGAAAGTCGCCAAGGTCGACTGTTACATACGGCAACATGTCCTCTAGTCCAACGCCAATCTTACGAGCAGGCATGTCCTCCTGAAACATGCCGCCGCTTGGAATCCTAGGATCGTCCAAAGTGAATTTCCGTTCGTCCCGCAGAAAGGGAACTCTCGAGGTCTGTATGAGGCTGTCATTGATCTCTACGCGATCCAGATTCAGTCGCTTGGAAAAGGAGATTTCGTAGTCTCCCCGTGAACGGCCTTTGTTAAAAGGTGTCCGAAAACCTGGGTGCCCACCCATCGCGAAATACAGCGTTTCGGAGCCGTTGTTGGACACCCGGTATTCATTGACAAGCCGGTTGCCCTTCAGGCGATAGGTAACGTCGAATACAAATTCGAAAGGATAATGCGCTCGAGTCATTTCGTTAGCCGCAAGACTGAGCGTAACCGCTTCGCCATCTTCCGAGAGAAAGGTCTCGAACTCGGAAATTACTGCCAACCCCATTCGGGGCATCTCATACCTTTTACCTCTATAGGAAAACTGGTTGTCCTTGAAGCGAACGTTCACGGGAAACATCACTGGAGCTCGATTTTCCCAATAATCGGGATCGCCCTGCCAAAGATACTCCGTATCGGTATTTATATGACGTATACTCTGCAACTCGGCTCCTAAGGGGTCTACGGAAACGCGAAGCCAACTGTTTTCAATCGTCACCAGATCGGCAGTCAGGCCGGTCGCCGAAAGAAGCGCGAGTAAAGAGAGGGAAATCGACGATATGCAAGTCATACCACTTGAGAGTCAATAATCGATCCTATCAATGTCAATCGCGGGCAGCATGTAGTCTGACACATTGGAGCAGGCAGATCTACTGCCACCTCCTTCAAGCCAATAGTAGGGCTGCTTGTCCTTAAGCAGCCGAACTCACCCACTTCTGCCGATTTGAGACAATCGGCCCAACCAACAACCAAAATCAGCGACACGTAACTTAAGCGCGCGAAGAGTAGAACAGGCATCCTGCCTCTTTGTAAACCGTCCAGTCGTCGCTCTTCGAGCTATGACCGGTACAATTAGAAGCCTGCGCTACCGTAGATACCTCACTCGAACCCCAGAGCCGCCATTACCGCCTTATCTCCGTGCAAGGCGTTCGCAGGTCGTGGATGGGAATCATTGAAAACATAAAGCTCATCGGGCGAAAGTATGGTAACGAAACTTTCGTCAAAACCGTTATCGTAAGGGATTCGCTTGTATCGTAGGCCTAAATGGTGAGCGAAGAACGGATACACAGCGGAACGTTTTGAATAACCATAATCGTGTCCCTCGCCAAACAAGTGGACATGCTCCGCTTTATGTTCGGCATCATACAGGGCATATACGCTCTTAACGTATGGATACTCGATACGAGGAGTGTTTCGCGTCCAATCCGCTCCGTTGGAAACCAGCAATAAAGGACGAGGAGCCGCCATAGCCGCGAGTTCCACATTGTTAGTCTCATGCTTCTCGCTCTGATGGATCGGCATTCCGCTCTCACAGACGCAACCGCCGAAAAAGTGGGCGGAAACCTGTACCACCGGAGCGGATACTTTGATACGATCGTCGATCGCCGTAAGCACGAATGTCTGCGTCCCCCCGCCAGATCCGCCAGTCATACCGATCCGATTCGGATCCACATCCGGGCGAGACAGTAAATATTCTAGAACGCGTTTACTATTCCAAGTCTGCAGGAGAGCTGCGATCGGCATCCTATGGGTCGTTTGCGTAGATTCCGCGTAGCCAACCATATCGTAGGCGAAAGCGATGGCCCCCATTCTGGCGAATACCGCGCAGCGTTTCTGCACATCCTCGGTGAGTCGCTTATTCGAGGCATGGCCGTGCGGGGATAAGATGGCGGGATTCCTTTCTCTCGGGTTGGCGGGGGAATAGAGATTCCCAGTAATGTAGAATCCCGGAAAGCTTTTGATGGCTATATTCTCCACGAAATAGCCATCCATTTCCCGTCGGCTGTGGATAATGGGTTCGAAGTCGCCCTCGAAATCGGGCATTCGATCCCAAAAAAGCCCTTCCAATATTCCTTGTCGGATACCCTCGGCCCGCTTTTCCCAAGATTTCTTGTCACTCCATTGAGATGCGAACTCTTTCATCATCAAGTTGGCCTCATCAGGAGTCCAATGGTGGCCCCGGCGGAGCTGTTCCTCATCGATAGCGTTCTCCAGCGCCACAGGCGGCTTACCGGTTAGGATCGTTCCCGCGGAAAGGAGAAAAATGAGGATAGAAAACGGTAATTTTGAGTACAAATTCGTCATTGGGAATTTGGGAAGTAGCGGTCTATCTCCGAGCGACCATCACCTTAATCCTTGGATGGGCCTTCGGAGATCGCCCGCTACCCAAAATCACTCTCACCCATACAGCTCTGATAGATCGCCCACACTATCCGAGAAACCAGCATTGGATATTCCCATACGATTTAGCATCGTAAAGAGCAGGTCTGACATAGGCATGTCTTCGCCATTCTTTTCGTAGGTCAGGTACTGATTGTGCTTGAAGCCCATATTGTTGCCTCCTGCGAAAATCAGCGGATAGTTGTGGTTATTATGGGTGCGGCTATTGGAAGTGCCCATCAGCACCATGGTGTTGTCTAAAAGGCTTCCGTCCCCTTCAGGGGTATCCGCCATTTTCTGCAGAAAACGAGCCAGGTTCTCTGCCAAACAAACATTCCATTTGCCCTGACGTATGAATCCGCCTGGCTTGCCAGCTCCGTGTGCTAATTCGTGCTGCGTGCCGAGCCCCAAAGCCTTAGAGAATTGATTGGAAGTACTGCCATTCATGGCTCCCAGCATATAAGTGATCACGCGCGTCGAATCCGTCCGGAGAGCCAGGTACATCAAATCGTACATGGTTTCCATGTATTCGAGAGGCGCTTCTTGAGTTACCTCGAGGTTGAGTTCGGAGGCATCGACGTCTGGCTTGGGTATGTCTAGCCATTGCTGACTCCGAGCCACGCGCTGCTCAATATCGCGAACAGAGGAAAGATATTCGTCGTATTTTTCCTGATCGCTCTTACCCAATCGATTCCGAAGTGATCTCGATTGATCCATAACGCGATCCAGCAAACTGGACTCGGTTTCCAGGCGCCGCCGCTGCTCGGCCAAAGTGCCTCCATCAACACCAAAAAGGCGATCGAAAATCAATTGCGGCTTATCAAGGCCTGGGATCGGCTGGCCCGATGCTGTAAAGGAAAGAGTCTTCGATCGGGTCGGCATACCAATGCCCCCATCACTGGAAAGGGCCAGTGAGGCAAAACGAGTATTGTCCCCGACCTTCGCCGCTGCTACCTGGTCGAACGAAATAGTGTTCTTGAAATTGGCTCCGCTAAAGTCGGCCCCAGTGAGGAAAATGTCTCCCGTGTCGTGACCACCTATCTTGCGTCCAGTAGGATGAGAAAGTCCGCCGATCACCGTGGTGTGATCACGCAACGGCTCCAAGGATTTCAGCACCCTGGTATAACGGAAGTTGTCTCCTTCTCGCACCGGAAACCATCCCCAATCACGATCTTCATGGTCTTCCGACGGTACACTAGCTCCATAGGGAAAGTGGATGGCACACATCCGCTTGGGCATGGCCAAGGCCGAGCTTTTAGCCGCGTGAGCGGGAGAACGCATGCAATCCAGGAACGGCAGCCCAAGAGCGACCCCCGTCCCCTTGAGAAAAGTCCTACGATCCATATGCCATGATTTGTCTGCCATTTGAGCGTCCTCCTATGCTTAATCTAAATTATTAGTTCGCCTCGGTTTTATTCAATATAGTCGTAGGATCGGCTTTATTCCGCGATCTCGCATTTCATCGCGGCGTAAAGCCGCTCCTACAGATCTCTGTTTGGTTTGAATTCAATTTTTTGGACAATTTTCTCCCTGCGAGTGCTTATCGGGTAAGAAACAATTCGGACAGTACAATGGATTCTATTAGTTTATCCAGTCGATAATCCCGTTTCTCAAATTGAGTCGTTAACTCCTCTATAGTCGGTTCATCAGAAAACTCAAGTGTTCGCCCCAGTCCATAGGATGCCAGCTTCACCACCATAGCCCGGGCGAAATCGCTTCGCCTGGTTTCCAGCAAATAATCTTTAAGGGATTGGGCCCCATTTATTTCCGCTCCGTCAGGCATCACATCGGAAACCTCTACCGGGGCATGAAACTCCTCCGTCCGAGCCCCTCCTTTATCCTTAGACATCAACCGCATAGACTTCGTTCGATAGAGACCGATCGCGTCAAACTCCTCCAAGGGAATTCCCCAGGGATCGATCTTCTTGTGGCAATTATTGCAGCTCTCCTGTTGGCGGTGAACGGCTAGCTGCTCCTTCAAGGGCATTTCGGCAAATCCCGGTGCTTCGGGGTCAAGGTCGGGCACCATGGCCGGAGGCGGTGGCGGCGGGTCATCCAAGATCCGCTCCATTATCCAAACAGCTCTGTCGATCGGATGGGAATCTTCGCCAGTTGAGTTGCCGACCAGCATGCTTCCTTGAGTGATCAGACCACCCCTTTTCGAATCAGAGGGCAATGGGGTCCGCTGCATCGAGGTCCCTACCACACCGCTGATCCCGTAGTGTTTGGCCAGTCGCTCGTTCAACATGGAAAAGTCCGAATCCAGGAAATTCAGAGCGGATAGATCATTTCGCAGTATCTCAGCGAAGAATGCCTCCGTTTCCCGTCGCATATCCGGTATCGCCCGTTCATTGAAGTTTGGATAAAACTGGGGATTGATCGCCACGCGATCCAAGGCGCCCAAATCGAGCCATTGCTCCGTGAACCGCTGAACGAAGCGATTTGATTTCGGATCCTCGAGCATTCTTTGGAGCTGCTTGGCAAGGTTTCGACCTTTAAGAAGGCGGCCCTTTTCCGCGATTTGAAGCAGCTCCTCATCGGGCATCGTGCTCCAAAGGAAGTAGGATAGCCGAGAGGCGACTTCGAAATCGGTCAACTTGCGAGCGCCCAGATTCTCGTCACTCGGTTCAACCAAGTAGAGAAACTGAGGGGAAATCAGGGCCATCGCCAAAGCCGCTTTGATCGCACCTGTGAAAGAGTCGTACTCGCCCCGTATCTCATTGAAGAACTTCAAGGGCTCTTGGATTTCTTCAACCGTGGCTGGACGACGATAGGCCCTTCGAAGAAAGCGACCCAGGACATCTTCGGCATAAGCGGACTCATCCGCAGGGACCTCTAAGCCCTTGAACAGGATTCGCGTGTGATGCTCGGGTGGCCAAACCGCGTAGTCTGGGGCGACGAATTCAACGGATTCCACGACGATCCATGGCTGGCAGGGATCGGGATTGTTTAGCTGTCGCTCCTGCTCATTGAGTCTGAGATCCAATATATTGATTTTATCGGACCCGTCGTCGTAAACGTTATGTACCGTGATCATCAGGCCAGGGAAATTGGAGGGAGTCGCCAGCACCTTTTCGAATCGATCGAGCTGCCCCTTGAATTCGTAAACCACAGGAGACTCCTCCGTAGCCAAAATATCGATATCGGTACCGATTTGCCCGCCGGGAATGTAGGTGTCCGCACGTATCCCCAAACGAACGCGCATGCGAGGCGGCCCTTTGCCATCCGGCATCACAGCATGAGCTTTAACGCGAATGGTCACAGGCCCCGTCGCCGGGTACTCCATCATTCGAGTCATGAAGGCATTGCCCGGCTGTATCTTATTAGTATGCGTTTTTTCCGGCTGGCGGTCGGCCCTTCGGTCGACATTGCAAGTACCATAGTGATAAAATTGCTTGGGTTGCGAACCATCGACTAACGCTACATCCAATCCCATGCGAGCTGCCTTGAGGTAGTACTCCAGCTGCATCCCAGACATTCCCATGATAGAGCCGTCGTTCTGGAAACCGCCACGAGGAGCCGTCTCTGGAGGCAAGTCGTTGGAATAGTCCAGTTCTATGCCAAGCAAGTCTGTTAAGGTGTTATTGTACTCGTATCGCGTCAATCGACGAATGACACCACGGCCTCCGGTCGCTCGTTTGACCGCTGTGGCATGCTCCAACTCGGCCGTAATCCAATCGATCATCAACTGTCGCTCCCGATTTGATGGCTGGTCATCCTCTTCAGGAGGCATGTCCCCAAGAATTAGCACATCGTGCATATCATGCCAGGTCTCGCCATCGCGGCCGTTTACGAAATCCCGATCCAAAGTATCCACCCGTAAACCATTTTCCTGCTCATCTGGTCCGTGACAAGAGTAGCAGTACTTTTCGAAAAGCAGTCCTACGCTTTCTTCGTAGGCAAACCTTTCGGCGCTCGCGTGGACGAACGAACTAAAATACCCAGCTGTTAAAGCCGAGCAAATTAAGAGCGAATTTCGGTAGCTTGGAAGCATGGATTCAATTCGTGGAGCGTGCAGATAAGAACAATAAAATCGCTACTGCTTATTTAACCTATTTCAAACGCTTTTGGACAAACGCAAAATTGTCCCCACTCTCCTGCGAGTGCGGGATCGCCACTTAGGGCTTGGCAACCTTATTTGAAAACCTTAATTCCAGTGCCGCTGGATCCTTAATGGCCCCGCAACCGCGGTGACTCCTCGTCACGCGAATGCGAGACGGTGATGAAATCGAAGGTTAGTGCAGGCATCCTGCCTGTTTCAACACAGCCTCAAAGGCTGTGCTAATCTAACAGGGCCCTTTCTGCGGAAAACACGTCGCCTGTTGGCTTCTCAGGCAGCTCGCTCTGCCAGGAGCGTATTTTAGCTGAGAGTTCCGCAACCACTTCGGGACGCGATGTTTTCAAATCCCTTTTTTCCAATGGGTCCGCAACTAGGTCGTAAAGCTCGAGGTAGCTCAGATCATCATTTGCCAATAACTTCCAGTTTCTATCAACAGTAGCATAGGAAACCCAGTGGTACGGCCGGCTTTCAGGAATCGGCCAAGCCGAGGCCATTTTCCAATACAATGGCTTTTCCCGAATCGGCGCTTTCCTTCCCATAAGTGCATCCATCTGATTAACACCATCAGGCTGATAACCTTTCGGTAACTTCACTCCTGCAATTGCGCAGAATGTGGGAAGCAAGTCGACCGCGGAAATCATCGAATCCCGATCAATTTGGCCGGCCGCTATTCTGCCGGGCCATCGAGCGATGAAAGGAACGCCTATGCCGCCTTCAAAAAGCGCCGATTTGTATCCTTTGCGACCACTAGTAATTCCTCTGGCAGCGGCGATATTGTACCCGGCTCCCGTTGCCGTATCGTGCATCAGCCCAAGTTCAGCCCCTCTCGAGCCACGGGCGGGTCCATTGTCAGAACTAAAAATCACCAATGTGTCGTCTGCTATCTCCAATCGATCTAAAGCATCGAGGACCTCTCCTATTCGATCGTCCGCATGGGACAACACAGATGCGTAAATATTGTCCTTCTCAGGAAGATCCCTGAAGCGCCAACGGTATTTCGGAACCGTATGGAAGGGCGTATGGGGTTCATGCAGCCATAGATTGATAAAGAAAGGTTTTCCTGCTCTTTGGCTTTTCTCGATAAATGCTACGGTCTGCTCTGAGTCTTCATGAACTGGAATCTGCTCCCCAGCGCAATTGAATGCCCCGTATTCATCATATCCGTACTCGATAGGCAAAGGCGAATCGGGAATCATATTGTTGGCCAAATGCCACTTTCCGTAGTGGGCAGTCGCGTAACCGCTGTCTTTAAGCATCCTCGATAAAAGTGGAGCTTTCGGATCCAGCCAGTCCGGCATATTGCGCTTCGCGTTGCTCGGGACCCAGGCAAAATGCCCATCGATATTGTATCGAGCCGGGAAGTGCCCGGTCATCACCGCCGTGCGACTCGGTGAACACACCCCGCTGGCGACTGAAAATCGATGAAAGTCAGTACCTTCGGCCGCTAATCGATCGATGTTTGGCGTCTTCACATAAGGATGACCGTGACAACTCAGATCCCCCCAACCCCAATCATCAGCGAAGATGAACAGGATGTTGGGTCGATCAGCCGAAAGCGGCAGCAAGCATGCGCCTAACAAAATTAGAAACGATTTTAAGGATACGCCCACTAAATGCCTCCTTCGATTCTGAATTTAACGGGAGAACCATTTGTTGTCTGGAGCAACACTCTTAAGCCCAAATCGCTTCGCTTCGATTGGTCCAAACTGAAGGTGAACTCCTTTCGGCCTTCATTCAGTTTAATCGGCTTCTCCAAATCGGATACTTCCTTTCCGTCCACCCAAAGGGAAAGCCCCTCGCGATGATTGATATCAAGCATGATTGAGCCTGGGGTTTGCACATCGACAAAGCCCTTGGCGAATACGTGTTCTCCTAAGGCTAGATCGGCAGCGGGCAACTCGCCGTTGACTTTGCTGTATGCGGGCTTCCACGATTCACTTTCCTTTGGTGGATGCGATCCTGTAGCGGGCGCCACCCGCCATTTTCGAATAAAGGGCCGCTCGTCATTCTGAAAGGGTCCAGGATCTCCGAGGACGGAGAGAAATTTGGCCAAATCAAGAAACTCCTCCCGACTTTTCAGTTGATCGGCAAGTCCGGCCGGCATGAGCGACGGCACGCTTTGCTTCGATCGGATATTGCCTACAGGGAGTTTTACCTCTTGGCCCAGGGCCGAGTCTTGAATGATGACTTCATTATCATCTTGGTAGACGATAGAACCCATGTGCAATGAGTTGTCGGCCATCGTAAATAGCATGTTTTCGTAGTGCTCCGCTATGGAAGCGTTAGGCTCTAGAATCGACTCGATCATGTAGCTCGTCGATGCGGCCGTCCCAACCGCGACCAGGTTTGGTCCAATCGCAGGGCCCACGGAACCGATTCCATGACAATTGATGCAGGCGAGCGATTCGCGTCGAAAAACCGTTTCTCCCCTTTCCGCGTCGCCATAACGATCGACGTCTTGGGCCAGAGACTCCCTACCTTCACCTAGCAGAGCGAAACTTAGCGAATCTTGGGAGCTGTCGCTAAATAAGCCTACGAGTTTCTTGGGCAGCTGCCCGGTCTGTCGGTGGTACGTCGATACGCTTCTTTTTACTTCTGGATGAATGGCAACATCTTCGAGCAACCCTGCTAATACAGTATCGCCTCTTCGTGTCTTTGTGAATTCCGTCACCAGAGTCACGGGATCCGCATCGAGCGGCTTCTGGGTCAATACCTCCCCGACCATCGCTTTCGCCTCCTCTAGATCTCCAGCAACCAATCCCGTAACCGCGTGGTAGCGGGTAGCGATGTCGCTCACACTAGCGAGTGACTTCAACGCGTTTATATACTTGGTTTGCCCTAAGTCTCCAAGGGCTATGGCCGCCGCTCTCCTGATTTCGGGAGCCCTATCTCGATCCCTGAGCAATTCTAGCAGTTTAGGGCCAGCCGATGACACCTGCCAAGATCCAAAACTAGATGCTGCATTCACTACGACTCCATCGTTCGAATGGGACAGGGCAGGTAGCAGAGTGACAAATTCCCGGGAGGCCTCTAATTCAGATCGGTCACCCACGATTCGCAAAGCATCCAGGAGCTCTATCGAGACCAAATCTGACTGTACTGCACTTTTGCCTACGGCATTGACGACCAGGCTTACCAATTTACCGCTTGGCGTTGAAACAAATTGCCTCTTCACCGCGGAGATTTCGCTTCGGGGCGGATTCGGATTGCCAATCAGGGCCATCAAGCGCTTGTCGATCCCGATTCCGGCAAATTGTTCCGCGAACTCTCTGTGGCCCACCCTATCAAACTCCAACTCGCCCTTTTCGATGGCAGGTTCCCAATGCGATCTGAGGCCTTTCAAAGTCGAAGGAATTGCTACGTCAATAAACCTGTCGCGCTCGTGGTCCAAAGCCATCAGAGCAGCGGGAACCGCTTCCGCTTGGGGAATGAACCCTGCTGACAGAACTGCCTCCATCCGAGTTCGAGGAAAACTGTCTCTGGCGAGTTGTCCTATCATTCCAATTGGATCAGACAGCTCATCATGCCAATAGCGGATAACTCGGGCTCCAGCAGATCGAGCATGCCCGCTTTTCGAAGACATGACTTTACTTAAAATCGGCTCGCTGACTCGTTCAACATTTTGGCAGGCCCACATCGCTTCAACTAGGTGATGAGCATACTGATCCGCTTTCGGGTCCAAACTTTCCGCCCAGTTTTCCAATGCTGTCAGAACCTCGTCGGGATCCCTCTCACTCAATTCCTTGCGAGCCTGATGGCGTGTCCAAGCTTCTGGACTCTTTAGATTATCTACGAGCTCCTGAATTTGAAGTCCGACAAGCTGCGGCTTTTTTACCAGAGGACGATCTTTGTAAGTGATTCGCCAGACCCGACCATGACTATGGTCCCTTCGAGGATCCCGAAAGTCATGCTGGGCATGATTGATAATGGAATTGTACCAGTCGGCAATGTAGATAGCGCCATCGGGTCCTATCTTAACATCCACGGGCCTAAAGTTGGGGTGCTTTGACTTGATAATCGGTTCGAGCACATTGGCGCTAAAGCCCGCTCCGTCATCGATGAATTCGTATCTCACCACGGCTCGGCTTTTGAAACGGCCAGTCAGTAACTGCCCTTGAATTTCCTCGGGAAGATGAGTGCCCGTTACAATATCCCCCCCACATTGCTTCTCTGTTGAAATCAGGGGCGGAAGTCGGGTCGGCTCATTCGACGAACCTGATCCGGGGGTCAAGTACATGATGCGGGGATTGTTGACCATAAAAGATTGTCCCCAATGATCAAATACATGTCCCCATGGATTTCCTCCAGTTCCTCGAGAAAACATCCTCAATTCTTGAGTGCGCGGATTGAACTGGTACACGCCGCCGTTGTAATTGCGAACAACCCCATGCTGCGTTTCTACCTGAGTGTGAAGGAAAATGCCTTCCTGGAAATATATCCAGCCGCCCGGGCCACGACGCCAAGCGCTTATCGAGTGGTGATTGTCTTCAATTCCAAATCCCGTCAGAGCCAACTGTCTCACGTCGGCCACATCATCTCCATCCGTATCCTTCAGAAACAATACGTCCGGAGACTGGCCGACATAGCAGCCGCCATTCGCCAATTCAATTCCGGTGGGCAGGTAGAGTCCATCGGCGAACACCGTCGATTTATCGGCGACGCCATCATCATCGGTATCCTCGAGAATGATGATTTTGTCATTCGCCACATCGCCTGGTTTTATCTGAGGATATGCCCAGGAACAGGCCACCCAAAGTCGGCCTCTAGAGTCCCAAACCATATGGACGGGATTGGCCAGCATGGGGTTCGCGGCAAAGAGATTCACTTCATAGCCCGGCAGCAGTTCGAAATTCTCCAGCTGAGAAGACGGGTCGTGATTGTTCATCAAATCCAGATTCGCCCCTGCTAAATTGGCCGTGCGAATACCGCTAGCATTCTGGCCTAGCAGGGCAAGCGAACAAAAAGCGATAGCAAGGAGTAACGTTAAAAATGCTTTCATAGATTGGGTCCTTAATATATCTAGTTTGTATCCGGAATAATCCGCCATTCTCGGGTCTTGAGCTCGATGCCTCCCTCTAAAGCAGCGTCTTTCTCGTTAGCGAGCGCCTTGAACTCAAGTATCTCGGCAGGTAGAGCCCGTCCACTAGGAGAATTCCGGCGCTCTCCAACGATATGGACTTGATTGAGGGCTTTCCAACTGTAGATGAACTGTTGGTTCTTGTCGTTTACTGCTTCACGGAAGGCCTCCCCTTCCCGGTGGGCTGGTGAGGAATCAATAGCCACGCCTTCCGCCCATTCGTCTTCAGTGGCAGAGGCGACTCGTTCGCCATCGATCATCAGAACATACTTTCCGGGCTGTAGGTTCTTGACGACCATGGTATCCCTCCTGGAGTTGAGAGCGGTGGGTGGTTTGCGCTGAGTTGGAGGCGGCAATGATGGACTCGCTTCTTCGGTAGCCTGAAAACTGATCTCGCGGCGATTCGAGGATAGCCCAGAAAGAGACAGTCCTCTCGCATCGCTATTTTCGCTTTTGGCATCGATACTGATCTGCCAAGGCTGATCGCCAATGCCACTTTCGGTTTCGAAAAAGCCATCGTAGAGAATGCGAGATGCTACCCAATAACCGTAGTCGCTCAAATGGATACCATTAATCGTTAGAGGAATCGCGTCGGGGACCGACATCAATGCCCGCGTGGGACCATAAAGATCCACGAAGGGCACGCTCTCATTTTCCGCTACTTTTTGCATAGCATCCGTATATAGTTGGAGTTCTCTATTCCTCTCTTCAAGTCGCGGGGTCAGCTCCCCAAGATCCTCATAAGCGATCGGTGAAACGAGAATTAGACGGACGTCCGATTCGCCGTTGTATTGCTTCCCTCTATGCGAACCGATGAACGCCTTCAAATCCGTCTTGAAATTTTCGATGCCTTTTTCGCCCTCAAACGACTCTCCCATTCCAAAACAAGCGATGATGACATCCGTTTGATGATCCCGCAATGTCGACTCCTCTGTAGGAAAATTTGTTGGACGATCCCGTATCCTCAGCCTGTCGCCCGCCCAACCCAAATTGCGGATGGAAACCGGTTCATCCCGCCAGTGCTGCAACAACAAGGTCTCTAGGTATCCGTGGGATCGTAATTGGTCAGCGAAGGTATTTCCGACGATGGCGATTCGAATACCAGGCAATAATGGGTTGTCGGCTTTCGCCTGCGTTCCCGCAAAAATAAGGGCTAAGGATACCAGAAAAATCTCAAGGAAAGTCTGCTCACGGGGAATACGCTTCTTCATTAGTAAATTCAAAATCAATGATTCTAGGAAAGCGGGGGAAATCGAGGGAAGACTCATACTGGTGGCCAAACTTATTAAACAAGTAGATATTCCAAGCTAACCATCAATCCTCTTTCGTCGGTAGTGGCAAAATAGAAGATAGTCACTCCCTCTGGCAAAGTGGAGGAAATCTCGGATTCCCGTAGTTTCGCGGGGGCTTCCTCCCAATTCCGTTCATTCCAAATGCCTTGATCCTTCGTATAGTAAACTTTCCCCTCGACCACTTTGGTCTCCGAATCGAAGGCGATCCAGGCCCGATCTCCCTCAAGCCGAAGCACGTCGAATCGAATTAATGGTGGGCCATCGCCAAATAGGCTATCCGCGAAGGCGTATATTTCTCTAGGTTCCCAATCAGGACGATGGCCGTGACGCATCCTCAATTCGTATCGAAAGGTTGCGGGTACTCGCACCGCCTTAGCTGATCTCTGGTTGGAAAGCATTGCAAAAGCTCCATCGTTAGTCCCATTCAACCAGAAAGTAGGGATTCTCACATTCTGGAAATATGCGGACCCATCCAAGTAGGTATTCACGATCTCGGTATGTTTTTTAGGCTTTATCGCCAATCCTTGCCGACTATCAGAATTGGGCAAATACCCGCAGCCATAGACCGGAATGGCGAGTTTGAATCGATTATACATGCCCATGATTGTGCTAGTAAGGGCGCCTCCCCAACTGATGCCGATAATTCCTGTTTTGTCCGGATTCATCTCAGGATAGGACCGAATAAGCGAATGGGCCAGAATGGCCTGAGCGACCGCATGATAATACCACTGCTCGTCCACGGGCTCTTCAAAGTCATTGAATATTCCCGCCCGGTTGAGTCCGGGGTACTCGGTCGCGAAGCGTCCATCTTCACGTCTCTCCGTCTTGTTGATCGGATAGTGCCCTTCCAGATCCATACTGATGGCAGCATATCCATGATCATTCCACTTGGCCATCCATTCGTGAAATGCCGCTCCCCATCCCCCATGCACGCAAACCAACGCGGGCCAGCCGTCAGTGGGTGCATCTCCTTCGGACACGCCCAATCTAATTTAGAATCTAAAGGTATTTCACAACGCCCCCGCAGCCGTTGGCAAAGCATACAAACCGGGGATATTTCCGAAATCTGGATAACTGCAAAATAAGGAAACATCGTTCGATTCATATGGCGGTACCCAGCGAAAAATGAGCATCGCAAAACATTGTATTGCGCCTCTTTCAATGCCTTGCTTGGCTGATACTACCTCGACTTTTGCAATGAATGTCCGGCAGTCGCCGCAAAAGGAAAGATGCGTCATGATTTTGAGCCAGACCTCGTCTATTTTGATTTTATGCCTGTCGATTGTTCTCGGCCAAGCCAATTCCGAGGACTGGGTAAAGCACGTGGTCATGGAGAAAGGCCATTGCAACACGGCTGTTGCCTTGGACGTGAATGGCGACACGAACCTGGATGTCATTGCCAGCTTCAATGGGCGAGTTAGCCTGTTTATCGCCCCAGATTGGACAACCGAAGTCGTCTTGCACCGATTTACTGGCAATGGCGGTTGCATCCATAGCGCGACTGTGGATGTAGACGGTGACGGCGATATGGACTGGGCGGGAACACTGGCTAACGCCCATCCTTTTTGGCTGGAGAACCCAGGAAAAGCCGAGGCTCAAAAAGGAGCTTGGACGTCGCGCGTTATCGATCCTCACATAACGGGTATCCACTGTCTGCTCACATCGGATATCGATAATGATGGCAAAGAAGATCTAGTCATTAATAACTTCCTTCCGGATAAAGGCCTAGCCGATTCGATCGCCTGGTTCAGCATTCCCAAAAACCCGCGAAACGCCGAGCAATGGGAACGTCATATTTTCGCTATAGGCGACGCCCGCGGTGGTACTCACTATATGGGAGTCGGCGACATCGATGGCGATGGGTGGAAAGAGATAGCCGTTGGGGCGAAAGGCAAACCGTTCGCCGACGGAAACTGGTTTGCGTTTTGGACCAATCCGGGAAAAGGCGGCGTCAAAGGAAAGTGGGAAAAGACAATCCTCGCTGAAAATGAGCTTGGGGCGACGAACATCCTGCCTGTCGACGTAAATGGCGATGGGAAGGTCGATTGGATGGCCTCCAGAGGCCATAGTACAGGTGTACTCTGGTTCGAAAACCCAAGTTGGAAGATTCATGAAATCGACGCGGATATCGAGCAACCGCACAGCCTGACCGTTGCCGACCACGACAACGATGGCGATCTGGATGCGGCTAGTTGCGGTTACGGAAACGAATGGGTTCGCTGGTACGAAAATAACGGCAGCGGTAGTTTTAAGATCCATACACTTGACGAATCCCAGCAAAGCTACGATTTGAGAACCATTGACATGGACGGCGATGGCGACCTGGATCTGCTCAACGCCGGTCGAGGCACGAAGAACGTCGTTTGGTATGAGAACCGGTTAAACTAGCCAGTTCGACACATGCTAATCTCACAAAAAATCATTTCTAATCTCCCTTCCCCCGCTTTGATCGTGTTTCCGGGTCGTATTCAGTCGAATATAGACCGAATGATATCCATCGCTGGAGATCCCTCGCGGCTGCGCCCGCACGTTAAGACGTACAAAATGAAGGAGATCGTCAGGATGCAGATGGACGCAGGCATCC
>DKNL01000213.1:0-10447 GCA_002474325.1 Opitutales bacterium UBA7389 | reverse complement strand
GGAGAAGTACTTCTAGCTCGGCAACCGGTGAAGCCGGATATCCCCAGTCTCGTAAGAATCGCGAAAGAAAATTCGCTTACACGAGTCGCTACCATTATCGACAACTTCGATAGCCTAAAAGCGATTGAATCCGAATGCCAGCAAATCGGTACGTCCATTGGAATATTTCTGGATATCAACGTAGGAATGAATCGGACGGGCATTCGAGCTGAAGACACCGATGCTCTCTATCGAGGCGCTTTCGAAAGTCAAGGAGTCCATCTTGAAGGCCTCCATGTCTACGATGGGCATATCCGGAATTCTGATTTTGAGGATCGCAAGCGACGTTGCGACAACGACTACAAACCTGTCGAGGAATTGCTCGAAAGACTCGCGAAAGAAAGTCTGCCCGTACCCAGCCTAGTCGTAGGCGGTAGTCCTACGTTCCCGATTCATGCTCAGCGGGGCAATGCCGACCTTAGCCCGGGTACAACTTTGCTGTGGGATTTTGGATACGGTGATCTTTTTGAAGATCTGCCTTTTGAACATGCCGCTCTGCTTCTCACGCGCGTGATTAGCAAGCCTGGGAAGAACCTAGTATGTTTCGATCTTGGGCACAAAGCGGTGGCGTCAGAAATGCCACATCCGCGCATACGATTGCTGGGGCTAGAAGATAATATCGAATTCGTTGGCCATAGCGAAGAGCACTTAGTTGCTCGAACGGAACAAGCTTCCGAACTGTCAGTAGGTGACGCATTCCTTGGCATTCCTAGCCACATCTGCCCAACGGTGGCCTTGTACAACAAAGTCGTGGTTGCTGAAAATGGAGAAGGTACGGGAACGTGGATGGTAGCCGCTAGGGATCGCATACTGGATTGATTGTTTTCTTTTTCAACAGTTGCTACGACAAATCCTGCTTTAGCGGGACTAGGATAGCTTCGCGAGCAGGCTTGTTCTCAATGTTTTGAACTACTTCCGCGCGCGGGATCCTTTTCACGCGAAGCGTGACTTGATTTCGGTAACGAAATCACTGTTAAATAAGAATGATTGTCACCCTAAAACAGTTCTGACGACACGCAGCCAATTGCCATGCATGACTCCGGCAATGTCGTCTTCAGAATATCCGCGAGCCTCCAATATGCCCACGATACGCTGTAGATCTTTTACTGTATTCAAATCTTTGGGACATTGTTCTGTACCAAAACCACCATCCAGGTCTGAACCCACTCCTGAATGTCGAGTTGTGCCTACCATTTGACATACATAGTCGATATGGTCGGCAACCGAGTCCAGCATCAATCCCGATTCTTCAGGCGTGGTCGTGCCCTTGATCCAATCCGGGTAGAGCATCCAGGCATCCAAAGCGACGCCGATAACCGCATCCCTTTCCACCAGACGCTTGATCTGATGATCGTTCAATTGTCGCTGTCCTGGAATAATCGAACGACAATTGCTGTGACTGGCCCAAACGGTTCCCTGAAAAAGGTCTAAGGCTTCGTCCATCGCTTCATCAGTCAGATGGGTAACGTCTAAAGCCATACCTAATCCGTCCATTGCTTTAAGCAGTTCTCGACCTCTAGTCTCAAGCGGCCCAGATTCGCCAGTTCCCGGAGAGTAACGGCCAGGACCGTAATGAGCGGGCCCCACCGCGCGTAGCCCTTGGCTATAGGCGCACTCCAAGTAATCAAGCGTGAGAAGCGAATCCGCTCCCTCTAAGCTAAGAATGTAGCCGAGCGGTGTGCCGTCAGGGTTTTGTTTATACGCCTCTATATGTTCATCAAGAGCACTGACAGTCGATAATTGCCGCATGTGCTCTTGCTCTTCCATTGTGCGGTACCAGGCTAATTGGCCCTGTGTTTGTGCCCAGGCCAACTCAGGGCTATTCCAGCCATAAAGCGGGGAGTGCTTGGATACGCTATGACCGATCTGAGTGGCGATACAAATACCGATCTCCGCTGCCCGCATTTCCGGCAAGGATACCGTACCGGTTCCCCGAGCCTTAATGTCCGTCATTCCGTGTTCTCGTTCACGAATATCCGACAGCGTTTGTGTTAGATCGCGGTTCCAAGAGAGCGCGTTCAGGGACAGATCAAGGTGAGCATCGAAGAGCAGCATGCGGAAATTAACTATCTTCTATTCGATTTCGAAAATGCCTTCGATCTCCACGGGGATATTTCCCGGAAGAGAACCCATTCCTATCGCGCTGCGGGCTCCAACACCCGAGTCTTCTCCAAAAACTTCCGCGAACAATTCGCTGCAGCCATTAATCACCGCGGGGTGATTTTCAAAGTCAGCATCGCAATTAACCATTCCTAGAACTTTGATCACACGCTTGACTCTATCAAGCGAACCGAGTCCTGCTTTTAAAGTCGCCAGCATTGCCAGTCCCGTTTGGCGAGCCGCAGCATAGCCTGCATCTTGATCGACCTCCAAACCCACTCTTCCCTTGTGTAAGGAACCATCCGATCGCAGAGGACCGTGGCCCGAAAGGTAGGCCACACCATCTACGATCACGATTGGTTTGTACACACCCATTGGGGCCGGTGCCGGGGGTAGATCTAAATTCAATTCCAGTACCTTTGATTCTGCGCTCATGAAAGCGAATCAAAGGTGAGATTTCAGATTAAGCGACACCTTTCTTTTCGATTGTGAAGACTCGCCAGATTCACCTTTCCATTTGGGTCAAAGCGCCTCTTTGTCTAAAGTAGCGTTGTCATCCCAAGCCCTACTCCCGCCGTCACTTTATAAATACGTCATCCATCTTCATCGCCGCAGCTCCCGCCATATTACGGGGCAGTAATCTGAACTCGAATTTGCAAATGGAGTAGCACAGGCTTCCAGCCTGTATCCCAGACAGGCAACATGTCTGCCCTTACCGTAACGACTCTCCTACCCTCTCCGATACCGCTCAATGGCATTGTCATCAAAGCGAACTCCTATGCCCGGTAGTGTCGGTACCTGGTAAAGGCCATTCTTCATCTCAAAGGACTCGACCATCAAATCATCCTGAATCACATGCGTGATGCTAACACCGTGCGTAATGCCTGGGTACGCTGCTACTTGATGGGCTTGAAATACTTGGGCGACTCCAGTGAAAATACTGTGCTGCAGCCAAATAGGGACACCTGTGACTTCTGCCATTAGGGCTCGTTGCACCAGGCTTTTCCCAATCGGGCCACCAACGACCAAGGCCCCGAGCAGCTCTTCACGAATAAATGGCATAGGATCTGAAGGAATGTGTTCGGCAAGCGGCAAGGGAAACAGACCTTTCAGCGCTCGATAGTCTTCCACCTTGGCTCCTTGGCATGGCGACTCAATCCCTGCGTATTGGGGGAACTTTCCGATCCCCTCACCGAACGCCAAGGCTTGATCCACCGTTCCTATCGTTCCGTTAGCATCGGCCCAAACTTTCATGTCCATACCCGTAGCCGATTGGATCGCGGCCGCTTGCTCAAACGGATCCTCGAATGGCCGAGCTTTTACTTTATAGAGCCTGTATCCCAATTCGTATCCAAGCTTTGCTTCCAGGGCCATCAAATTGGGAGGAAAACACTGGCTCCACCAAGCCTGGACAATCCGCTCTTTGGGCTGGGAGGAGAACAAGCGGGAAACGGATAGACCGGCAGCCTGTCCAACGAGATCGTAAATCGCCATGAGTATGCCGCCAAGCTCATCATCATGCAGAAATTCCCAAGGCGATCGGCCAACAAGTTTCCTGCAAATCTCTTCCGCCTTGGGGACAGAGCCCAAAGAGTCCGATACATTTAGCAGGGCATCGGCCGATCCCACCAAACCTTCGTCCGTGTACAATTTTACCAACGTCGAATCGTAGAAATCACGGTCGATCCCTTGCTTGCGATAAACTTCCGCGAAGATCTCTCGCACGCGCTCATGCATCGGGACGCGAACCGGAATGACTTCGTAACGTGTAATCTTCTGGCTAATACCTGATTTCGATGTAGCCCCATTCGCCTCACTTAGCGCTGCCCCTGCTAAACCCAGACCCGCCAGTGAGGCTATCTTCGATAGGGATTCGCGTCGTGTCAGCTTAGTCATCGAATGCATCCAATGCCGGACTTTTCCTTCGCTGTCAATGGAGAGGAGTCTCTAGATCAAAACGTAGTTTTTTGTCTCTAACACAAGGGATGCGGATTTTTCGTTTTATGACAAAAATAGGATTTTTCCCACACACCTCAAAAAGGTCGGCTTAAGAATTTAGCAGTGTAGAAACCTCGCTTGTGAACGGGCACAAGATAACAGCCTAAAGCAGCACATACAGCAACTACGGTGTAAAGTGCAAAGGGAAAACTATTTCGCCAATCATTGGATGCTTGCCTTAATCCCCCTTTACTCAAACGCTGTTGAGTTCTTGGAAGTCACGAAGAGTTATAAACCTCTAAATATTATTATTCATAAGCGAATACATTCCTCTAATACCCACCAGCTCAGCAGAGCCTATCAGCGTAATACGCCTACCTCGACGCTGCAAATATCGCCAAAATTAACCTTCAGATTACCCACTACCTCCACGACGAAGCCCTACAAACAGAAATCTTGGGTTACTATGACAAATCTGGCTTCGCCTAACTGACCTTCCCCGCGGGAAAGGCAGGTCATGATCATGATTCTAGAAATTCGGAACGAGCTCAGCGAGAAGATAGACTACTGGTTCGCAGAAGGAAACGCACACTTCTCTGACTGGATAGTCTTGCTCGGCCATGGCGTAACCGGCAATCGAAGCCGCCCGGTAATCGCTCTTACGGCCAAAGAACTCAATCAAGCAGGTTTCAGCGTCTTGACTTTTTCATTTTCGGGTAACGGGGAATCGGAAGGCGACTTCCGCGAATCCTGCATTTCGAAAGGGGTCGAAGATCTCAAAGCGGTGATGGATGCAGTCGGCAGCAAGAAAATCGCCTACATTGGCCACAGTATGGGTGCGGCGATCGGTGTGTTGTCGGCCGCGCGAGACAACCGGATAAGATGCCTTGTGTCTCTGGCTGGAATGGTCGATACCAGGAAATTCGCAGAAACGGAATTCGGCGGGGAAATCCCCGAGCAAAGCTGCATGTGGGAAGAAGAAAGCTGCCCGCTCTCGCAAGCCTTCATGACCGACCTCTGCGAAATCGTCGGCTCGGTAATCAAGGAAACCGATCGCGTGAAAGTACCCTGGCTACTACTCCACGGCAGCGTAGACGACGTCGTACTTCCCCAAGACAGCGAAGTAGTCAAAGAGCGGCTCGGTGACCGAGTCGATCACTTCGTTATCGCGGGTGCTGACCACAGCTTCAATAATCACCGTCAACAGCAATTGGAGGAGGTTGTGAATTGGCTAAAGAAGCAATGTAGCTAATTGTAATGACTCACCCGTATCGTTCGACGCAGGTCCTAATTCCTGGAACAGTCGAGCCAATTTCCGCAGCCCAAGGATCGAAAATTGCATCAAGAACCTTTCTCATGAATCCTTCAATCCCAATAATATGAAACAATCGATCGTTACTTTCGCCCTGCTCTCTATCCTGGCAACCTCGTTCGGCTCTGTCCGTATGGGAAGCGGTATAATGACCTTCGATACTGTTACCGGCTGGGGGCTCGGGACAGATGGTAAATCAGTACTCGGTCCCACCCATGGCTCCGTCGTTATCGACAAGGCGGGTAACATATATACAAGCGCCATCAAGGGCGTCGTCGTTTTTAATCCGGCTGGTGAAGTTATCCGCACTTTCATCGACGAGGAACATAGCAGCATCCACGATATGGAGATCCGCGATGAGGATGGGATCGAATACATATACGGGGCCCGAAACAAAGCTGGGTTCGGAATAAAATTCGAAACGATTTCCGGAAAAATCGTTCTGGAAATAGGTCTGAAAAACGAGTCGGGACTCGCCCTGACTGGCCTTAAACCGACTGCGATCACCGTCGCTCCAAACGGCGACATTTTTCTATCCGACGGCTACGCGAGCAATATCATTTTCAGGTACGATAAGAATGGCAAATACCTCAGCCACTTCGGCAAGAAGGGCGATGGTCTCAAAGAGTTCCACACGCCACACGGCATGACCTTAGATACTCGCTACGATCCGCCGCGCCTGCTTATCTGTGATCGTAACCATTTTCCAATCGGACGACTCCTACACTACGACCTCGACGGAAATTTCATAGAGGAAGCAGCGACTAGATTGAACATGCCAACATCTATCGCGATCCAAGGCGAATACGTATCGGTGCCCAGCCTCGATGGCCGCTTGTATATACTCGACAAGAAGAATTCTGTCGTATCCGTTCTCGGTTACAAATCAGACCCTGGCGAATCGTTGTATAAAGTCCGCCAAGAAGACTGGGTGGAAGGGGTTTTTTCTGGAACGCACGGATCCTATTGGGATAAGGACGGCAACCTCTACGTCCAAGACTGGAACATAGACGGCCGCATCATGAAGCTTGCACGAGTAAAATGGTAATTTGATTTGTCAGGCTACAAAACTGACCCTAAAACGCACACGGCAGTGGACACGCTCCGTTTCGAACAATATAATGTGTAATTTTTTCTTATACTTACCAATCTTAACTCGCATGCTTACACGGCTGGTGACAACCCATTCTGCAACGAAGATATTGCCTTCGCAGTCAAAGTAGGCTTCGTGCGGGTCGACGAATTTACCAGGCTCCCATAGATCGAATTTTGTATGCAAACCGACGCTTTGTCGATTTCCTTGGCTCGCCAGGCTTAGCCGCCTCCAAGTTGAGCGACTCCCTTCTTTGACCCATAAATTAAGCCATTATATCTGGAACCAGGTGTCCGTGAACATCGGTTAAACGGTAATGGCGGCCTTGGAATTTAAAAGTCAATCGCTTGTGATCGATGCCCAGCAAATGCAGCATTGTTGCGTGTAAATCGTGCACATGAACCGGATCCTGGGTAATATTGTATCCAAAATCATCAGTTTCGCCATGAGTGATGCCTGGCTTCACTCCAGCTCCGGCCATAAAAATCGTAAAGCAACGCGGATGATGATCCCGCCCGTAATTATCTTCGGTTAATGTCCCTTGGCAATAGACGGTGCGCCCAAACTCTCCTCCCCAAATCACTAGTGTATCTTCAAGTAAACCGCGTGTTTCTAAGTCTTCAATTAAAGCAGCAGATCCCTGATCCGTATCGTAGCACTGTCCCGGTATCTGATTCGGCAAGATCTTATGCTGATCCCAACCCATATGGAAAAGCTGCACGAAGCGTACATCGCGCTCGACAAGCCGCCGTGCCAAGATGCAGTTACTAGCGAATGTGCCTCGCTTTCTCGACTCGGGCCCATAGGCTTCGAAAGTCGATTCTGGCTCCGAGGACAGATCAGTCAACTCCGGCACCGATGCCTGCATTCGGTAAGCCAACTCGTATTGGGCAATGCGTGTGGCTACTTCGGGATCGCCTGATTCCTCATATTTCTTCTGGTTGATGGCGTTCAGATTGTCCAGCATCCGTCGGCGGGTAGACTGATCTATACCGTCTGGATTATTCAAATACAATACAGGATCTCCAACGCCACGAAAGCGAATCCCCTGATGGGTCGTGGGCAAGAAACCGCTCCCCCAGAGTCGATCGTAAAGCGGCTGGCCTCCTGGACGCCCCGTTCCACTTGACACCATGGCAACGAAAGCAGGTAGATTGTCGTTCATGCTGCCGAGACCGTAGGATAGCCAGGATCCCACACTTGGGCGACCGGCGATTTGGGATCCCGTTTGGAAAAAGGTAATAGCCGGATCATGATTGATGGCCTCCGTGTACATCGACTTGATGAAGCATAGTTTATCAGAAATACGTGCGATATTGGGCATGAGCTCGCTAACCCAAGCCCCGCTATTTCCACGCTGTTTGAAATCGTATATCGTGGGGGCTATGGGGAAACGCTTTTGCCCAACAGTCATTCCAGTAACGCGCTGATCTCCGCGGACAGAATCCGGCAAATCCGTCGCGAACCGTTTCCTAAGCTCCGGCTTCCAATCAAAAAGATCCAGTTGGGAAGGAGCTCCGGATTGGAACAAATAAATAACGCGTTTCGCCTTAGGGGGAAAATTGGGAAACGACTTGCCTAGGGCGTCATCTGCCATCAGCTCCCGGCCAAGCAAACTGCCAAGAGCTGCAGTTCCAAGACCAGTCGTGGTCTTTCCGAAAAACTGGCGTCGGTTCATGAGAAGTTGTGATTCGGTGAGTGGGTCCATCGGCATGGTCTACTCCTTCGTAAGCGTTTCGTCTAGGTTTAGTAGCACGTTAGCAACTACCGACATGGCGGCGAGTTCGGGAGCCTCTATATCGTGGCTTGGCGACGATGCCCCTATTGCTATCAACTCGTTCGCCTGATCGGGATTTGCTTCGTAGGTATCCAAATAATTCCGATGGCCATCAGTAAGAAGATTCAAGACGTCAGGCTCTGGATTTCTGCTGAGCACCAACTTATGTCCGTAAGCGATTTGCGCGTCTGATGAACTCCCACCTTCTCGCAACATGCGTTCGGCCAGTGATCGTGAAGCTTCCACGAATTGTTCGTCATTCATCAGATTCAATGCTTGCAGAGGCGTATTCGTCCGGGCGGTCAATACCGAGCAGGCTTCTCGGGAAGCATTGTCGAAATTCATCATAGATGGAGGCGGCACGGTACGTCGCCAAAACGTGTACATACTTCTCCGATACAAGTCATCGCCATCACTCACGATGTACTTGTAGCCCTTGGCGTTAATTTCGTCCCAAAGGCCTTCCGGCTGATAGGGCATCACTGGAGGTCCGCCAATGCGCTCTACTAAGAGCCCGGATGCAGCTAGCGCTTGGTCTCTAATCGATTGACCGTTGAGCCGATATCTCGGACCGCGAGCGATCAGTCTGTTCTCCGGATCCTTTTCCAACAACCCATTGGTAACCCTGGAAGATTGCCTATAAGCAGAACTCATAACAATTAGCTTTTGCATCGCTTTGATGTTCCAGCCACTATCAATAAACTCAGTGGCTAGCCAATCCAGCAGCTCAGGGTGACTCGGCGACTCTCCTTGAGACCCGAAATCCTCAGCCGTCTTCACTAAGCCATTGCCAAAATACATTTGCCAGTAGCGGTTCACAGCAACGCGGGCCGTGAGCGGATTTTCTGGATCCACTATCCATTTGGCTAAGCCCAACCGGTTCCTTGGCAAACTCGGCTTCATGGGTGACAAGGCTTCCAAGGTTTCCGGCTGCAGCTCTTCGCTCGTATCGGGTTGATCATAGGCACCCCTCTTTAAAATGTACGATGGACGTAGATCCGGCGTTTCTTCCATAATGCTAACCCGGGTGATCAGCTCCGATTCAAATCGATTCAACTCGCGCTCTTTTGCAGCCGATTCGTTAAGCAACTTCCTCCCCTCGCTATCCTGGCTAATCCACTCGATTTCAAGAGCCTTTCGAGCAGACGGTCTCAAATTGGCTAGGAGAGAATCGATAGGTTCCGCAGTCGAGAGTTTTACGATTTGGGGCGGGGTTAGGGATTCATCGAAAATCTGAACGTCATCGATAATACCGTTGTTCAAAGTCGCATCTCGAAGGAATTCCCGAGCATCTTTTTCCGCCCTGCTACCGATCAGAAGGGGCAAGTCGCTAATAATCGGCGAATCGAGATTATCCATGAGAACAGTGGTCTTTGCCACTTCTCCATTTACATATATTCCTCCCCCATCCGCTCTATGGCTTCCATCCCAGGACACCCCGATACGAACAGGCTCGCGCGGTTCGATCACCGACCCAGAGACTACCTCGATACCCAATTCTTGATCACGATCTAGCATTAGCTGGAAGGATATTCTAAAATCTTGCCCACGACCCGTATCCTCCAGCATAATACGGTATCCTCTAAGCGTATCCTTTTCAGTCATGGCTAGAACCGGACCTTCCGAGCCAGCAAAAACGCGAGGAGCATGAATCTGAGCCAGCCACGTTCGCGGGTGCTTGGAGTCAAAGGAACTTCCATGAGCATTCTCGACTCTAGCATAGCCCGTTCTGGTCAAACGCAGCCCTGAACCATATAAGGCTTCATCAACTAACCGCGCATCATTTTCCGAACGGCCAGTAAGGATGGCTTTCCTATTCGGATTACGAGCATCCAGCGTCGTTCGATTTTCTTCCCAATCGAAAGTCAAATGCAGATCTGGGGAAGGAAGCTCATTCAATTGCTTGATCGATTCCGCTCGCTCTCGGGCCGCAAGATTGACCCAATCCTGGAAATCCTGATACCGTTTCGCGGGCATATTGCGAATCCTTTTCTCAACATCAGCCAATGCATCCTGGAGGCGTTCGTGCTCGGCTTCGCTTCCCAGGGTATAGATATCCATATTCGGGGTGGGAGCGATTGTTCCGTCCTGACCATGCTCATCGACATTGTTGAAAAACGCGAAAAGACTGTAGAAGTCTTTCTGGGTAATTGGATCGTATTTGTGGTCGTGGCAGCGGGCACAGCCC
>DKNL01000035.1:15098-16269 GCA_002474325.1 Opitutales bacterium UBA7389 | reverse complement strand
ACTTTGAATCCCTTCCCTTTGTCTTGGCATCCGGATTTGGACTACAACTAAGTTCGATTCTAGCCTGGTACTTGTTCAAAAAATTCACGGTCTACGATAGTCATGACTCACCCGTAAATTGGCTAACGGCGGCAAAAGTTGGAGCGATTGGGTTCGTCTGCGTCTACCTGGCGTTGATGCCAACTATGCTTATTTGGAGGCTGATCTTATACACGATCGGCATTGAATACGAGTTTCAGCTCCCGGTTCTCCTCGTGCAGAATGGCGGACCGCCTGTCGAAATGGCCTTGATGATCTGCCTAATCGTCATTGTTGCACCAATTTGCGAAGAACTAGTCTATCGAGGATTCCTCTTTCGCTATTTGAACCACCGCCTTCCAGGAAGCCTCTCGATTCTAGTACCGTCGCTGATCTTCGCACTGATGCACTTCAATCTATACAGCTTCATTCCACTGTTTGTGTTGAGCATCGCCCTATGCATCGTTTATCGGACGTCGGGAAATCTTGTATCCAGCATCACCCTGCACGCTCTATTCAACCTAGTCAACGTGGTCATGATCTACTTGATCGAACCTATTGAGCTATGAATCCCTTCACTAACACGATCGATGCCCAAACAGGCCCTCTAGGAGAAACTATTCTCATAACTTGTATCAAGAATTGGCTCGGAACTTCATCGCCCCAAGCGCCTCGAGGCATCGGCGACGATTGCGCCGCAACTCCGCTTCTAAAAAGCAAGCCAACCATGCTAATGACTGCGGATCCAATCGTCTATTTGAAGCATTTCGATGATTCCGTCACTCCCAAGCAAGCCGCGGCAAAGCTTTTAAGGAGAAATATCAGCGATATCGCCTCTATGGGAGGCGAACCCAAGCATGCACTCATTTCCCTCTCCTTTCCACCAAATCTATCCATAGATTGGTTACAGAATTTCTATCGTGGAATCTCCGATGAGGCACTTGCTTACGGCATTGAAGTCAACGGAGGAGATGTTTGTGAAACGTCCGATTTTCTAGGAGCATTTCTTACGCTGATAGGATTCGCCGGCAAGCGCGTCCTGCAGAGAAATCAAACCGTAACGGGTTCTCATATTTTCGTTACCGGTTCGCTCGGCGGGTCAAGGAACGGGAAGCATTATGATTTCGTTCCTCGGCTTGCAGAAGGTCAATGG
>DKNL01000035.1:11551-14721 GCA_002474325.1 Opitutales bacterium UBA7389 | reverse complement strand
GGAAAAGACTGTCGAGCCCTTTTGTCTCCGAAACAAACAGCTCAAATTGATTGCTCCAGTATCCCAATTAGCGATGTCGCTTTGGAGTTTTCGAAAACGAGCGGACGAACACCGATAGACCACGCAATGAACGACGGAGAAGACTACGAATTGCTTTTCACGATGGCGAACAAGTCGTCCGTGGGAGGATTTGAATCCGAATGGAAAGATCAATTCGATACCCCTCTGACTTGCATTGGAAAGGTAGTCGAGCGGAGCGAAAAGGATGAACCTATCGTTCTAATAAATGCTTCATCCAGGATCGATCTTACTGGCTATGCCCATTTTGGAAATCCTTAAGCCCGGTATTACCACTCAATCGAGCGAAGAGACTGTTAGCATCGCGAAATCGCTGGTCTCCGAATTGCCTGAAAACTCGATTCTCACTCTCGAAGGAGATTTGGGAACGGGGAAAACCACATTCGTTAAAGGACTGGCTCTCGGCTTCGGCATCCACGACCGAATAACAAGCCCTACTTTTAATATATTCAACTGCTACATGAAAAATGCCAAATCCACCACTCTTCTGCACTTGGATGCTTATCGACTAGAAGGCAATTCGGGCATCATCGACGAGCTTATGCTTGAAGATTTCATGAAGCCGCCATTCATTCTAGCGATCGAGTGGCCCAAACTGTTAGGACCGATCCCTTGGAAACCCACCCTGGAGTTGACGTTTTCTATCATGTCGCAAGGAACGCACTTGATTCGAGCCATCTAACCTGAACGTATGCAGTGATCCGTCTTCCAGGGGCCGCCTTACTATTTCAATGCCAGTTATACTAAATGTGGGCACTCGGAGATCACCTCCTACTACTTAAAACTAAGCTTTTTGCCGTGACAGCTTCAATATCCGCTTCGGCTTCGCCCAAAGAAGGTTCAGGCGCCTTTTGCGTCGACTACGATTCACTAATTTTAATCTATTCCTCGCCCGATGAAGCGTCTGCCCGAGCCTTAACCTCATTGTCGGTATCCGCTAATTCAGGACTCTCAATCATTGTTTCCTCTGCCACCGATGACTCTTCGGCATCTACATCAACCGCTTCATCGCCTTTCTCATCGGCAGACGCATAGGTTTCAGATCCTGAAGCAGCATCTTCCTTTTCGTTCTTCGTTTCAACCGGGGCGGTGGTTACATCTACAGGATTGGTAGCCAATGGCTTCTCATAAGGATTCCCTAAATCCACAACGGACTCCGTTTCCGGGGTCTCACTCTTTGAGTATTCAGGCGTTTCCTCGACCTCCAATGCTGCCTTTGGCTGTTCCTTAGCATCATTTCCCTCGCTCGACTTTTCATCCAATATAGGCTGAGCAATCAATGAATCATCTGCAAAATGGGTAATGTATCCATCGGCAATCAGCCAATGGAGGTCCTGGATGAGCTTCTTCTCAACGCATTCAGCATCTGGATACTTTTTATTCAACCAAGATTTATATTGCGAAGGCAAGTCCTTCACCTTAACGGTCGGATTGACCTCAATATATCGGATTAGCCGGTCCAGCGAATCCGACATCACCTGCCCTGGTTTGCGGAAACTTCGCCTAGCTGCACAAATGTATGTTATACCTTTCGAGCCCCGCTTATAAATACTGAATTTCTCTCGGCGTAGCCTTCCTCGGATCAGATTAGCGGTTTTTAGCGGAAATCGACGCTGACGTGCTACCTCCCCGCTAACAGCCCGGCTAGCTTCCGAATTAGGAAATTTGTCCAAGGTCAAACCGGGTACGCGAGCGTATTTGACGGTCTTTACCATCTTCTCCCTCTTCGTAGTCCTTAGGTAGACCACAGCTTCTTTGAGTGTATCGAAAGTTTCCGCAGTCTCCCCTTCCTCCGTTTTCGTCGAATAACGAATCGTCTTCTTCATCGATTCTCGCCACCCATTGACAGCCTCTTCATCTCGTTCCTGGACAATCGCACTTTGGAAACGCTCGAAGGAAGCACTGCTAATTTGAGTCTGGAAATGCTGGCTTACGAATTCCTCATATAAATGATAATTAGGCGGCCCTAGGATTGTGTTCGTCAATCCACAGCGGTTAACGAATGGGAAGTTTCCAGAAGGCGGTTCCGTTTCTATCTCCTCTTGATCAAAAAACGCATCTACGTGATTAGAGATAACATGTTGAATGGCCTGCTCCTCGGTCTCGAAAGGCATTCCGTCCGGTATCGCGACCGCAACCTGTTCAGCCGGCTCGCCTTCCTCGGCTTTCCGCGTCACACTCGCTACGTAACGCTCTGATTTCTCCAGGAAAATACGGGCTACCTCGAACAATTCGTAGGTAATGTGATTTCCTCTGAGAGCTTTTATTATGGTAGAGAAAGCATCGTCATCGGGATAAAACCCAATATCGAACACCGCACTTTCGTAAGGTCGGTCAAACTGCGAGCGCCCTTGCCGGCCTTCTAATCTCACGTGGTAACCCCGATTGAATTTATCGCTCCGCTCGCCCTGTCTGGAAGAACCTCGTCCGGGCCCCTCTATCCTCTCTGCGGTAGGACCTCGGCCCCTTTCAAGCCGCTGATCTCGGGTCTGCTTCCGGGCACGACCTTTTCGCCGATCCGGACGTAGATGCTGTCCAGGAGGCCGGTCTGAACCAGCCCTTCGGTCGCCTTTATTTTTCTTCCCAGCGTCGGTCCATTCTGTACCGAAACTGAAGCTCTTTAAATTTGATAGGTCAAGCGGGTTGGATTCTTCCTGCTGTCCCTTGGGTTCCTGAGAAGTCGGCTCGCTCATTGGATTTCTTCAAAAAAGGAGGCTCTCACCTCCCGCGTAGTTTACAGTTTGTATAAGTCTATTATGATCGGATCTACGTCACTGCTTGATATTTAGATTCAACGAATTTGTTAATCAACCCAATTGAGCCCATAAATCAAAATGTTTGTTTTGACGCTTTACATCACCCTTCAAGTTTCCTTTTTTCCATCTTTCCTCGAGGCTCAGGTGGTGGAATTGGTAGACACGTACGCTTGAGGGGCGTATGGCTTATGCCGTGCGGGTTCAAGTCCCGCCCTGAGCACCATCCTCAAACTTTCTTGCCTTATTTTTACTTCACCTTCCTGGCTTTCGCCCCCGCGGGTGGTCCGGTTATCATTGCACGAGAACGGTCTTGTCGGCTCGTTCAGCATCCCTAAG
>DKNL01000035.1:1511-11141 GCA_002474325.1 Opitutales bacterium UBA7389 | reverse complement strand
ATCATACGTCTCATGTGCGACATGGAGCTCGATTACGATTGCTTGGACCAAGTCGTATCGATTTCAAAGATCGATTCCACATTGAGCTTAACAATATAAAAAGACTGAAATCCGATGGACTCGTTGAGCTGAGAAGTAATGGGCTTTCGGTTGCAGTTTTGGGCAGACTCTTAGTTCAAAATATTGCTCGCGTATTCGACGTTTATCCCATGACCGAAGAAAAGCGGTTACCCAAACCTCGATTCCACTACAGAGCCACAGGCGTTTCCAAGGGCTCCTTAGCGAAAAAGCGTTCTAAATTTCGCAACATCAATTCGCCCATCGCCTTTCTTGTTTCCGCAGTCGCACTGCCTAGGTGGGGTATGAGAATCACGTTAGACATCTCGAATAGAGCATCGGGCACATGGGGTTCGTTGGCGAACACATCCGATGCAAAAGCTCCCAATCGATCTTCCTGCAAGGCTAAAACCAATGCTTCCTCATCCACAATTGTACCCCTAGCTATATTAATTAATGCTCCCTCTGGTCCAAGGGCATCAATCACTTCTCGATTCACCATCTTATACGTTTCCGCATTGGCCGGACAAATAACGATTAGGTACTCGCAGTCCTTGGCCATGTCCAAAAGATTGTGATAGTATCTATAGGGGACTTCTAAATTTTCCCGACGGTTGTGATAGGCGATCTCACACCCAAACGCTTCCAGTTTCTTGGCTAAGTCCCGACCAATGCCTCCCAATCCAAGAATGCCAACTTTCTTATTGCGAATGCCCTTCTGCAGACCCATTTTACCCTTGGTTGCCCAATCGCCTCGCCGCACGTAGCGATCCGCTTCCACTATTTCTCTGGAAATTCCCAATAGAAGAGCCATAGCCATATTCGCTACATCGTCATTTAGTACTCCAGGAGTATTAGCAACTTGGATACCTTGTTTTCTTGCATAATTTAAATCGATATTGTCCATCCCGGCTCCGAAGGATACAATCGCCTGTAAGTTCGGCAAATTCGACATGAATTCCGCACTTGCCCCGAGGATTCCATTTGTCGCAATAACAGTGACACGATCCTTGATTCTCTCAACCAGTGCATTGGAATCTTCACAGGTATGCAAGGCATGCACAGTATAGCTTTCAAACAACCGAGCGGTCTCGGACTTCGGCAAATCCGGTATTCTTCCCATCAATAGGACTTCTGGCTTTTTCATGTGAAATGACGATTAAGTATACCCCCACGTTCGGTCAATGCAACAAGCAGAATGTTAAAAATAATCAGCTCCAAGAACCAACTATACCCAAGTGACATCCGATCGGCTTCCTAACTAGAATCGATCTTCAATTTGACCAATCTGGTCACTTAAAAGTCCGTTCGCCCAGACTTCCGTTTCGCTGATAATATCAGTAAAACCCACTGCTTTTTGCGATCCACCTTCATGTCACGCTTTTCCTTCTAAAAGATCTCGTACCGGAGAAGCCCATCGAGTGATTCAGCTTGCGTACCCAAGCCCCCCAGAAGCAACCTTAGCTCCACGGTGTAGCGGTTTTCATCGGGAAAGATTACGGTTCTCGTTTCGATTATATCATCCTCGATCCAACCCCAGTTGTTGATCCAATCCTCCTACAAGCGATTTCGCGGAGTTGTAGAAAATCTGTACGGCTTAGGCACTCGCAAAAACAAGGAGAACAAAACGGCATCGAAACAAACGTCTCTCCTTTCTCTTATTGCTATCATTGTACGACTACTGGGATATCACTCTTCCGTAAAAAGCGCCGGATAGCCTTGCCCCCTGAGCATCGTGGAACCAGCCTTGGAGAGAGTGTCGCCCTTTCGACAATTCGATACGTATCTCGACGAATGTGTCACTTGAGTTCGGCTCAGCCACAATCGGCTCCTTTCCGTCTAAGCTCAGACTGCCCGACTTTATAGGTAGCACCTCACCGGGATCGATCGGCATACCGCCAATCGTCTCTGCGGGGCCAACAGACGACAGGGGTCGCTCCATGTAGAAAGGCCAACGGCTCAGTAGGACCAAATACGCACCGGCCTTCTCCGCTTCGATTTCCCAAATCCCGCCCATTGAGTTAGCTTCAGCCACTTTTCCACGGTTATCGAAATCCACTTCGACCCAATTGTTGCTTGTCAAATCGGTATATGATTCAGCTGGATTTCCGATGACCACCGGTTCGATGACATCAATCGAAGCCTCGATCGAAGCCCAATAAGCATCATAATGAAGCTTCAACTCACGAACGATTTCTGGATACTGGGACGAAACGTCCTTCTTCTGTTCTGGATCTTTACCGAGATCATAGAGCTCACTATCCCCATTCAAACGCCAATTCTTCCAAATGACGCAGCTTCGGTAATATTTCTGCGGCCGCACTCTTCCGCCGAACTGAACAACCACTTTCCGATTATCATCGACCGTTTCCAGATTTCTGAGAATCGATTTCAATGATACTCCGTCAAAAGGGTCCGCGGCCTGGGGAACATCGAACTCGAGCAAATCGGCGAAAGTCGGACGGATGTCCGTAATATGGGAGAGGTTATTAACCGTTCGAGGCGTCCCCAACCCGCCATTTGGCCAGCGAATAAAGCAAATTGCCCGATGCCCTCCTTCGTAGCCCGAACCTTTCTTCCCTCGCATACCAGCATTGTAGATTTTATCTCCCCTCGACGAACCATTGTCATTCATGAATATTATGATCGTATCGTCCTTAATCCCACGCTTCTCCAACCATCTGTCGAGTCTTCCGTAATTATCGTCAACATTGCTGATCAAACCGAAAAAATGGGCGACGTTAGGGTCCTCAACCTTATCCTTGTATTTATTGTAGTCCTCCTCCAAGGCATGAAAAGGGCTATGCGGCGTGTTGAGGGCTATATAAGAAAAGAATGGCTGCTTCGCTTCGATTTGGTGGTCCATCCATTTCATGGCTTCATCGAACCAAAGATTTGCACAAAAACGATCGGAGTACTTGACCTCCATCTCGTCTAAATAGCGCGTGTAGTAGTAGTCATTATCGTATTCAATCTCCGAAGCCAGACCCCAACCTTTATGCCAAACAACACGCTGAAATCCCCGATCCATCGGCCGATGTGGATACGTATCACCTAAGTGCCATTTTCCAAACAGCCCGGTCGCATATCCATTTGCAACGAAGACTTCAGGCATCGTGACAATATCGCGACGCATGAGATTGCGTCCCGAAGGCACCATGCCCGCCTTGTTTCGCATAGCATATAAGCCCGTCATCAATTCGCTACGAGACGGCGTGCAAACGGGGGCTACATGAAAGTTATCGAAACGTACACTTTCGCTGTGCAGTTTATCTAAATTAGGGGTTTTCAGTATTGGATTTCCATGACACGACACATCGCCGTAGCCCTGATCATCGGTAAAGATGACGACCACATTGGGACGATCGACAGCCCAAGCTCCCGAAGCCAGAAGGAATGTTAGTAGGCACAAAATCTTCATCTCTATTCTAGTTCATTCACTTGTAGATGCGATCATTGATCGCGTTAAGCCGTCGACGACTGAGTCTACAGACACAACATCTTCTTCTAAAAAACAAACTCGAAGTCGATTAACTATTACAGCGAGCGTCATCCGCGGCTTCGACCACTCTCTTTAGATTCCTCCAATAAAGCCTTCAGCTTCTTCACTAGCTCAGGATGTTTGAAATAGAGGTTTGTCGTTTCTGCAGGATCCGTATCCAGATTATAAAGCTGGCCAGGCGCGTCAGGCTCGGATTCGGGCAAGACAAAAGGCAGCAGTCGTTCCTGTTCATAGTTGTTTCCTCCGGATCCCTGATGATCCAGATATTTCCAAGGACCTTTTCGTATTGCCAAAGCGAGACGATTCGTCTGGTGGAGAGTGTAAGGACGTATTGCTTTCCCTTTATCCTTACCAAGCAGAGTCGGCAATAAATCAAAGCTGTCTTCAGCCGAATCCTTCGGTAGGTCGTATCCAAGAATGGCAGCGCACGTCGCCATGATATCGGTTTGGCAAATAGTTTGATCACTCTCGCTTCCCGCTTCGATCCGTCCCGGCCATCGGGCAATGAAGGGTACGCGGTGCCCCCCTTCCCATTGATCCCGTTTCATCCCTCGCCATGCATGAGATCCATTATGATTGTGGTCCCCTCGCATGGCGATGGAAGTCGGCACCTCGGGACCATTATCGCTGGTTACGATTACCAACGTGTTATCGGTCATGCCGAGACCGTCAAGCGTTTGCAGCAGCTCTCCCACGATGTGGTCAAATTGGAATATAAAATCACCATGAGGACCGGCGTTGGTTTTGCCTCGAAAATCCCTGCCTGGGAAGGAGGGCAAGTGAACCGCCTGAGTGGAGTGGAACAAGAAGAAGGGTTTAGCTGGGTTCCGGGCTGTGTGATTCTTCAAGAAAGCCTGGCTCTTCTCCAGAAAAACCATGTCGACTTCCTGCAAATCGAAGTCATCCGATTTGTAGCCAAGCCGATTGTCTCGTGAATAAGGATGAGTCGGAAGGTCTTCCTTCTCACGATCGAGAAGACCTGAGGGCGGATTGGGTATGATGTCACCGTCAATATACGAATATAACCAATCCGTTGTCGGGCAACAGGCCGTACCGAAAAAATGATTAAATCCGTGATCCAAGGGTCCCCCTTCGATCTTTTTCGAGAAATCTACGATCTCGACAAGCTTGTTGCCCGAACCCAGGCGACCGAGCTCAGCCAATATCGCGTCTTGCCGCTCGTACACCGGTTCCTCCCCTTCGGTTCGAAACGTCATTCCAATGTGCCATTTTCCAAACAAAGCGGTCTCGTAGCCACGCTCTTTCATCATTTCTGGAAGGGTCAAACGATCTTCGGATATCAAGCAGGGACCTTGAACACCTGTGAATACCCCTGCATAGTTCAGTCGAAAAGCCATCCTGCCCGTCATGACGCTGTAGCGCGAAGGCGTGCAAACCGTTGAAGGGCTGTGCGCATCCGTAAACCGGATACCTTGAGTTGCGAGCCAGTCCATATGAGGTGTCGGAACCTTGGATTCAGGATTATAGCATCCTACATCCCCGTATCCTAGGTCATCCGCGTAGATCAAAAGCACGTTAGGATGTCCTCTATCGGCAACTAACTGCTGGGCCATTGCAGGACTTGAGGCTATCAAGAATGCAATGGCGGCATTCAGTAGCTTGAAAAGCGGAAATGGGTGTGATGGATACAAAAAAGAGGCAATCATAATGATGATTCGCGAAATATACCCGGCAAACGATCTACGTCGCAACCTCTGAGTTAACGGCTTTAATCAAGGCATTCAAATATCCATAGCAAAAGGCAAAGGCCTGGCTGCCTCTCGGATCATCATCATGCTTAGGCACGTGGTCCGGCATGATCATATATTTATAACCGACATCTCTCAGTGACCGCATTACTTGCAGAAAATCCATATCCCCATTATCGGGGAAGACTTCCTGGAAATTGCCCCATCCGCCTTTGATATTTCGCATATGGATATTGAAGATCTGGTTACGCCCTCCCACATAGCGAATCACTTCATGGATCTCTTGGTCCGGATCCTTCATACCTTCTGCCGTTGAACCGAGACATAGATTGAATCCATGACAGGGGCTGTCTGACAATTGCGAATACTGTCTGATGCCCTCGAAAACGTTAGGACTATTCCAACGCGTTACCCCCATAAAACCTTCCGGCAATGGGGGATCTGCGATATGATTACCAAGCTGAATCTTATACTCCTCAGCCACTGGCAATACTCGCTCTAGGAAATAGCTTATCCGTTCGTAGACCGTGTCCCTGTCCACTACTCCAGCGCGTGTCAGCTCTTTACTTTGGTCGACTGCCTTTTCAATATCCAGCGAAGAATAAGTGACGCCTCCTCTTCCGGGAGTGCGATCCGTCCGAACTATCGGAAGGATCGTAGTGTTATAGAGCAATGCCCGCACACCAGTTTGCCCGGCAACCGATATCATCTGCTGGATCATTTCGATCTCCCGATCACGCTCAGGGTCCGTGCCCAACATTATGTGTGGAACTTTGACGCGATCGATGCCAGCTGATGTTAGAGGCAAGTGATAGGCATCAATAGAGATCCCGTATTCAGCAGCCATCTCGTTGCGGCGTCTCGCGTCGGCAATGTCCCACCCCACTCCATCGATCATCTTCGGAGCCCGACCATCGATATGATAAACGCCATGCCGAGCTTTGAACTGCAGCTCTTCTTTGGTCACATCACCACGCTGGCAGCCCACATGCATCAAGGACGCCTTCTTGGCGACTGATGCATTCGGATTTTTCGAGCAGGACATCGTTCCCGTTGCCATGGCCGAGGCCGCTCCTGCGGTGATGAGTTTATTGAAAGTTCTTCGTTTCATATTTCGCAATAGGTCTGTTTAAGTTTCATTCAGAATCAGGTCTCCGAAGGGGATGCCTCTATAACCTCATTGGATTTTCAATAAATAGTTCTCAGTTCGCCGAATTTCTCCCGGAAGAAGAAACGGAGATCGCGATGCTCGCCGGGGTACTCTTCAAGATCATACAAAAATTCTCCTTACTCAATCTCGAAAAATTGCTTTCTTACGAGTCTTAAGCACACTTCTCGGCCAACCACCTATCGAGTAATGCATTCAAACTTTCGAAGAATCGCCCAAATCCTCCATTCATTTCCTATACTCTTTGCCTCCATTGCCATTGGATCAGAAGTCCAATACAAGATCGCTCGCCCGGATAAAGAGTTCAGAATCTTCCAGTTTCCGCGAGATGCCATTCCTCGTATTGATGGGGATACATCGGACTGGGAAATGGTTCCCGAAAGCTATGTATACCGAACCGATCTTCTCAATGATACGGAGGACGGTCACGGGACCAATATTGACAGGAACGATTTGGATGTTGCTGTCACGGTGGGCTGGGTGAAAGGGATCAATCGATTGTACTTCCGCTATGAAGCTCACGACGACTTCTGGGATTTCGAGCGATTCAACCCTCGTGGATACAAGAACGATATCTTTGAAATAGTCGTCGATGGAGATCTTTCTGGGGGGGCCTTCATTTTCAACCAGAACCTGGTCCCAGATCGCCACCGTGATCAAACGAGCCCTATTTCGATTGAGAACTACACTCGGTTCTCTGGTAATCACGCTCAAAACTACCATATCTACACGCCACCCGTGAACAACGCCTGGGTCCTCGTCTGGGGAGGACAACCATGGATTGGCGATTTTCCGCATTCGAACTATGCCTACGATTTTGATGTTGAGCATGGGGAAAGCGGGAAACTCGTACTTGAATTCTGGGTCACTCCCTACGATCATGCTCCGCACGACGGGCCCGAGCGGGCTATCGAATCCCAACTGGTAGAGAATCAGTTGATCGGTCTTTCTTGGTCCATACTCGATTTCGACGGAGCGGAGAGAGATGGGCACTACAATTTGGCCCACAACGTCAATATGGTTAAGGACGGCGACTACTTGTGCGCTTTTCGACTAATGCCCTTGGAAGCAGCCCAAAAACCCGATCTTTACGCGGAATGGACTTTCAAAGTTGTCGACATGGAACGCAACATGGTGGCATTCAAAGACGAATCGGTCGGTGAAGTTGCGTCGTGGTATTGGGATTTTGGTGATGGTTCCATCTCAACCGAGCAACATCCGATCTATCAATTCAATGAGAAACATACGCGCCCAATGGTAACCCTGGAAGTAACCGGGCCTAAAGGAACTTCCAAGCGTACCCGCTATTGGGAAGTGCTTCTGAAGTAGCAAAGGCAAATTCTGCCTATGTTGTTACAGAGAATTGCACACAGGCTAGAAGCCTGTGCTACTCCTGCGAGCTCCACTCTTGATCTCTACCAAAATCCCTTAATGATGCGATCCCACACTCATCATATGTCCAACAGCAAACCGCTTCGCTCCGCCTCTTGGTTCGGCCACCAGAGTATGTCCGGCTTCATTCACCGCAGCTGGATGAAAAACCAAGGTCATCCCGAAGACATGTACGATGGCCGACCGGTCATCGGCATCTGCAACACCTACTCCGAGCTCACTCCCTGTAACGCTCATTTCCGGGACCTCGCCGAAAGAGTAAAACGAGGTGTCTATGAGGCAGGCGGATATCCCCTGGAATTTCCCGTCATGTCCTTGGGCGAACCGCTCTTGCGCCCTACTTCCATGCTGTTTCGCAACTTAGCTTCCATGGACGTCGAGGAAACCATCCGGGCCAACCCCATTGACGGAGTCGTCTTGCTCATGGGGTGCGACAAAACCACTCCATCGCTGCTCATGGGGGCGGCAAGCTGCGATTTACCCACTTTGGGTTTCTCTGGCGGGCCCATGCTAAATGGGAAATTTCGGGGCGAGGATATCGGATCCGGTACAGACGTTTGGCGCTTCAGCGAAATGGTGCGCTGCGGCGATATGGATTCCTGCGAATTCGCCAACGCAGAGTCGTGCATGAGCCGCTCCATCGGGCACTGCATGACCATGGGGACCGCCTCGACAATGGCATCCATGACTGAAGCTCTCGGCATGGGATTGCCCGAAAACGCCGCTATTCCCGCCGCTGATTCCCGCCGCAATCGTTTAGCTCAGGAAGCCGGAAGACGCATCGTGGATATGGTTAAGGAGGACTTACGTATGTCCAAAATACTTACACGCGACGCCTTTGAGAACGCCATCATCGCTAATGCGGCAATTGGAGGGTCAACCAATGCCGTCATTCACCTTTGTGCACTGGCCGGCCGCATCGGGATCAAACTAGATCTCGATGACTGGGATCAACTCGGTCGGGAAATTCCCACGATCGTCAACCTTCGTCCGAGTGGTGAATACTTGATGGAGGAATTCTATTACGCGGGCGGGCTGCCAGCAGTGCTTCGCCAACTCGGGGAAGCTGGCCAACTTCGCAAAGAGGCCCTGACCGTGAACGGAAAAACGATTTGGGAGAACAATAGCGATGCCCACAACTGGAATGAGGACGTCATTCGGCCGATGGACAATCCGATCTCTGAAAAAGGCAGCATTGCCGTTCTCAAGGGTTCTCTGGCTCCAAGCGGCGCCGTCATCAAGCCTTCCGCTGCTACTCCAGAACTGATGAAACATCGTGGCCGAGCGGTCGTTTTCGAAGATATCGAGGACTACTATAACCGCATCGACGATCCCGATCTAGATATCGACCAATCCTGTGTAATGGTACTAAAAAATTGCGGTCCCAAGGGATATCCTGGCATGTCGGAAGTGGGCAATATGGGCCTGCCTCCCAAACTTTTGAAAAAAGGTATTACCGACATGATCCGCATTTCCGATGCTCGCATGAGCGGGACAGCTTACGGGACCGTCATTTTACACACGACGCCCGAAGCAGCCGTGGGTGGACCTCTAGCTCTCGTTCAAGATGGAGATATTATCGAGCTCGATGTGGCCAATCGAGTTTTGAATCTGGAAGTGCCCGAAGATGAGTTGGAGCAGCGTAAAGCCGCTTGGAAGCCTACTCCATCAGCCATGGAAAGCGGGTACCAAAAACTTTACTACGACCACGTCATGCAAGCGGATACGGGAGCCGATTTCGATTTCCTCGTCGGCTGCCGAGGAGCCGAAGTCCCGCGTGATTCGCATTGATGAATTTGCTT
>DKNL01000035.1:531-1130 GCA_002474325.1 Opitutales bacterium UBA7389 | reverse complement strand
CCATATTCTAACTACCTCTCCATCATCCCATGCCCTTAACTGACAAAGACGAAAACAACCGCGTTCCCTATCAGCTTCCCATGCCACAGAACGTGCTTCCCGAAATCGTTGTACCCAACGCCATTCCCGAGGATGAACGCCTGTGGGTAAAGCAAGCGGAAAACGTCTTCTTCCGCCCACTCTGCCTTAATGTGTCGCAAGGCTACTGGATGAATCTTCTCAAAGTAACGAAAGCCGGCGTCCTTTCTCGTCACCGTCACCCAAATACAGTACATGGATTTGTCCTCAAAGGACGCTGGCACTATCTAGAACATGATTGGGAAGCTACCGAAGGCTCCTATGTCTTTGAGCCGCCTGGCGAAACCCATACACTTGTCGTGCCGGACGATTGCGAGGAAATGATCACCTACTTCCAAGTCAATGGGATCATGTATTATGTCGACCCCTACGGGAAGCACATCGGCTACGAGGACGTCTTCACCAAGATCGACATGTGCCGCAAACATTTTGACGACGTCGGTCTGGGCGAGAACTACGTGGAACAATTCATCCGGTAGGACGAACAACTCCCTATTGGTAGGGAGGACCGGCTCGGTCCT
>DKNL01000035.1:0-210 GCA_002474325.1 Opitutales bacterium UBA7389 | reverse complement strand
GTAGGGAGGACCGGCTCGGTCCTCAAAATCTCGAATCCAATGTAAGAGCGGTTTTATGCCACGATACGAAAATTTGGATAATCGCGGCGTTAAGCCGCTCCTACAGAGCTTGGTTGGATGAGAAGAATATGGCTTCTCTCGATCCTAAGTTATTTCAGTACGATAAGATTGTTTCATTAACAGGATACGCTTCGCTACAGGATCACGCTC
>DKNL01000259.1:3260-3444 GCA_002474325.1 Opitutales bacterium UBA7389 | reverse complement strand
GGCGGTGCGGAAGTCGAAGCTGCTTTAACCAAAGGGGGCAAAGAATTCGTCACACAGCTATCAGTCGAGACCCTGACTGGCCGAAAAGCCCACTTGGAAATGTGGGATGAAGACGCCTACCAGATGAATCATATCGAGCTTTCCCGAAACTCGGATCTCATCGTCGCAGTTCCTGCCTCCGCTG
>DKNL01000259.1:0-2903 GCA_002474325.1 Opitutales bacterium UBA7389 | reverse complement strand
CTTTATCGCGAAAATGATCCGTGGCGAAGGAGACGATTTGGCTACGACCGTGATGCTAGCCAAAAACAAGCCCGTTATATTAGCCCCTAGCATGAACGTGGAAATGTGGAAAAACCCCGCTTTTCAACGCAATCTGGAAACGGCTCGAGCAGATGGAGCGATAATCGTTCCACCGCTGGTGGATGAACTCGCATGCGGAGAATTGGGAATTGGAAAAATGGCTGAGCCAGAAACCATATTCGAGTCCATTATCGAGCATTTCGAAACGGCTCACGTGCTCGATGGCAAACGTGCGATCGTAACCACTGGAGGCACCATTGAGCGGATCGACCCCATCAGGTACCTAAGCAACTTCTCCTCAGGTAAGCAAGGCAAGGCCATTGCCTTTGCCCTAGCCAAAGCGGGAGCCAAAGTCTCTCTGGTCGAGGGGGGCAATTGCTCAACGATCGAATCGCATCCCAATCTGGAAACCATCGTTGTTGAATCCGCTGAGGAAATGAGCCAGGCGGTCATCAAATTGCTGCCTGCTGACATATTTGTAGGCTGTGCAGCGGTTTGCGACTTCAAGGTCGTCAATCGCAATGATCGGAAGATCAAGAAGAGTGAAGGCCTCAACTTGGAGTTCGCTGAAAACCCGGATATAGTCGCTTCAATCGGGAATTTGCCGAGCGATGAGCGTCCAACTGTGGTGGTCGGCTTCGCCGCGGAAACCGAGAATTTGATAGACAATGCCAAGTCGAAACGGATCGCCAAAGGATGTAATCTTGTCGTCGCCAACGACGTAGGAGGAGCGGCCGTGTTCGGTCAGGATACGAACCAGGCGAGCTTCGTATCCGCCTCAGGAGTCGAGGCGTTAGATCGCATGAGCAAAACCCAGCTGGCTAGATGCATTTCAGATTGGATCGCCGACTTTCTTAAGCGTTGAGGGTCGGGACGCCGGCCAAGAACGCCAACTGAATAAGACAACCGGAAACGTGATGTTCCTGATCAAATTATCGTTAAACCGGCACGTATGCTACGTATGTTCTCTTTATCGGTCTTTTGTTCTATCGCTGATTACGATCCGCTCGATATATCTATATGAGGAAGCCCCCAAAGCATTTATGCCCGCGCTCACGAATCATAGAAAAGGCTTCGAGACTTTTAGTCTATCTCCATACAAAAGCAGGATACCTGTTCCACTTTAAAATTGATAGCTCAGTAATCCTAGTTGTGAAACCAGGCTGTGCCGATACACGCAGTATCTCATGTAGCGACACGTTTCTCGTAAAACGAGACTCGCCGGACACTCGCGAAAAGCACGGTTCAATCCAGAGCGACCCTGAGAGCTTCGACGATGCTGTGGTGGCTATAGTCTCTCTCAACTCTAGCTAAAGCCCTGGAACGTAAGCGACTCCAAAGTTCCTTATCTTTATATAGTCTTTCACAGGCCAATGCGAACTCGTCACCAGAACTTCCTGACAAAATCTCGTCCGATTTCCAGCCAAACTGCTCTTGCGCTAGTCGAGACCCGACCACCGGAATTCCTCTGGCGGCCGCTTCCACGATCTTCAGGGGGATTCCCGCGGCAAACTGGGCCGGGGCCACGAATATCCTGCAGCGATTATACCATTCGTCTAAATCTTCAACGAAGCCTAAAAACCTCTCCGATTCGGTCTCATATTTCAACAACCTGTTCGAGTTGTATTTACCGATACAGTACAAGATGACATCTTCATTCAATCTTTGGCGAATCAAAGGAAGAGCATTTTCGATAAAGTCGATCAGCCCCAAAGCATTCGGGGCATTGTCAGAGTGCACAGCCCCCACAAATAGGATACCGCTGCGTTCGTCGAAACTATTCAACGACACCTTTGTTTCCGAATGATGTCGCAACATGCGTATTTGAGGAAAGCCCAAGGCTTGGAACTGCTTTCTCTCCGTCTCCGATATGGCAAAAACGCAATCCGCTTCCATCGCTGCTCCCAGTTCTTGCTGTAAAAGTGCCCTCTCCTCTTCTTGGGAAAATGGCGTTCCCCGCAAGCGGTTTTCGCTTAATTCCCGATTCACGAAAACCGCTTCCGCATCATAAATGACCTTTAAATCGGGTCGCAAACGTTTGGACTCGAAAACCACTGGCCCTAAAGACTTCAAATTATTTGGGCGGGAAAGGATCACCACATCATAGCGTTCTTCTCGGCATTTCCAGAAATCGAGGAACCCAGATTCGCCTACACCCAATGCCACTTCCACTTCTCTTGGCGTGTCTTTATAGACATCTTCAAAATCGCTGACCGTCCAAAAGGTTGGTAATAGCGTTACCGAATGTCCCAGCTCTATAAGCGCATTGAGCATAGCCCGTGTTCGAGGAAAGCCTGCCCCCATATGCGAAAATGGCGGAGCATCCTCAATCCAGAGAATCCTCTTACCCGAGGCCTTTTCAAAAAACACTTCGGTCGGGTAGGCACTTTGCGTGGGCAGCAATGCTAGAGTCCTTTCATGTCGATTCAAAAGGATCTGGCGATTCGTCTCTAGCAATTGGGCGCAATGCTCCCAGGGATACCTATGCTCTAAGCTACGCTGGACCTGAAACTCCGGGTCGTATAAAATCTGGTTGCCCGACGCGGCGATACGGAGACAAAGGTCCACATCCTCGTAGTATTCATCTAAATAAGACGGATCGAATCCCCCTATTTCGTCAAACAGGTCTCGACGAAACAGCAACGCGGCTCCAGAACAGTAGGCTACCGCTCGCTTATACTGAACTCGATAGTCACAAGGGTTCCAGCCACGGCCAAAGGAGCTGCAATATCCCGATTCGAATAGCAATCCACCGGCTTCAATCAAACTACCTCCAAGATCAGTGAACATACCACCAACCGCCCCTGCGTGCCGAAGCATTTCTAACCGCCTCCCAAGATTGG
>DKNL01000131.1 GCA_002474325.1 Opitutales bacterium UBA7389 | reverse complement strand
GAAACTATTTTTCAAAAAGGGAAGGAGAACCCCTGGAGAATTCAGAATGGGGATAACATAAATGGCTCGTCGTGGCTTCTATTCTAAACTCTCCTCTTCTGTATTCAATTTTCAGTTTTAGGAAGGATTCCAGAGAAGGTTACTGATTGGCTTGAAGAAAGTTCTTGGTCGGTAGACGCTCAGTACAACTTTGGAGTTGCTTACATCTGAGGTGATAGCGTCCCTTAAGATAAGCCTGAAGCCTTCTAATGGTTTACAACCTGTGGACATCTCTAGACGTTGTCCGTAACTTCTATAATGGAAGGTAGTTCCTAGCCGGTGCCCCCAAAGCTCGGTTCATTCGCTGGACAACCTGACGTAGGCGCGCTTCTCCACCGCCGGGCACTTCGGCTGTGGCCCAGCCGGTGAACTGAATGCGGTCGATCTCCTCGCGAATCTTTTCCCAAGGAACATTGCCGTCGAAAATAGCGCAGTTCTTGCGGCGTTCGGTAGAGTGGCCTTTGACATCCAGTTTAACGATCCGAGCCCCGATTTCCCTTAGCCATTCAGCGGCACCTCCGCGGCTGTGGTGATTACCGATATCGAAAAAAGCGCCGACCCAAGGGCTTTCGAATTGATCTATGTACTTATTCCATAGATCAGGTGTCAGGCAAAAATCGTTGTCCACGTTTTCCAGAAGGATGCGGACGCCCAATCGGGCCGCGAGAGGCAGTGTGTCTTTGATGATCTCCGTGGACCGCTCCCAAACTTGATCATGGTTTTCGTGGATTGGATCCGTGACCTTGCCGACCACGAGTAAGATGGAGTCGGCCCCCACGTCGCTGGCGAATTGGATCGTATCGCGAAGGTCTTGTTCGGCCTGTTTGCGGACGGCGGGATCGGGGTCGGAGAGACGAACCTTCCAGTGATTGGCGTCGTTCACATTGTGGACAGGCAGCTCGGTTTTATCTATGGCCTGCAAAACTTCCTTCACTTCGAACCAGCCGGGTGCCATGAGCGATACGCCATCGAAGCCGACATCCTTGGACATCTTGAATTTGTCCAGTACCGCCAGGTCATTCTTTATCATCGTCCATTTGACGGCGTTGTAGATGCGTTTTTCCGTTGGGCTCGATGCGAATGCGTTCGTTTGTCCCATGAACGTGGTTGCTAGGCCGAGGCTGCCCGATTTAATAAACTGTCGCCTGTCCATGTTGGGAATATGATCAGGCGAGGACGGTTTGTCACTTGTTTAACGATTAAGGTTTAAGGATGAGTTTTGAGGGTTGAGGGATGAAACTAATTCGGTTCTTCGAGGTGGTCTCCAAAGAAGATGGCGTTGCTAATGAGGCGTTTGGGTCCCCAAGATAATGCACGGAAAGTGGTGTTGCCCAATGCCTGGAGCGATTTGATCCCATCGCCCCATTAGCTAGGAGAAGAATAACGCATGAATGGGGAACGCGTAAATTGAGGCGGGTTTTTACAAATCGCCGTTTACGGCACAGCTGGAGACTGTGGGTAGAAAGCACGTTATTTTAATCGTGGGATAAACCCGCTCCTACATCCTCGATTCCGCGATGAGGTGGAGAGTCCGCTCAAATTTAGGGCGATCTCAGGGGCTACACCATGCTGTAGTCCCACGGCTTGCGCATTGGGCGGGAGATGGTAGCGGTGGCTTCGCGGTCTTTGACGAAACGTTCCTTCTTTGGATTCCACTCGATCTTTCGGCCCATGCGGACGGCAGTGACGCCTAGGTGGCACATAGTCGCGGATCGGTGCCCGATTTCAGCGTCACAGATGGCTTTCTTTCGGGAACGCACCGAATCGATGAAATTGGTCATGTGGTTATCGCTCTTGTAGAGTCGCTCAGCGCTAGATGGCAAAGGCGTATTCAGAATATCGGGATCACTTGCTTGGATATCGCCGCGAGTAACCCAAACCCAGCCATTCGTACCTGTTAGCCTAAGGCCATGCTGTTGCCTGTCGGGATCGACGACTCGACCGTTCCAGGCGCTGGCTGTGGTGCTGCGGCAGCGGTGGCGGATGCCGTTGCGGTAAACATATTCCAGCTTGTATTCGCTGGCGGCAGTGAAGCCTCCTGGAATCATGTCGATTAGGGGTTTTCCTTCGGCGGAGACGGGCCCGCTACGTTCGAATCCGGTCGCCCAAAGGGCGATGTCATTGTGGTGGGCCCCCCAGTCAGTCATGGTTCCGCCAGAGTATTCCCACCAGTAACGGAAAAGGCGATGGGCCCGCTCCTCGACGTAATCGACGTAGGGAGTTTGCCCCTGCCACATATCCCAGTCCATTCCATTTGGGACAGGTTTCTTTTCGAATGGACCAAGACGCTGGCCTGCTGGCAAGTAGACATCGATCTCCTGGAGTTCGCCTATGATTTTGTTGCGGGCTATTTCGCAAGCCAAACGGAAGCGAGGATCGCTGCGCTGCTGCGTCCCCGTTTGAAGGATACGCTTAGACTTTTCCTCCTCTTTGACCAGATGTTTGCCCTCGTCGATAGTCAAGGTGAGCGGTTTTTCGCAGTAGACGTCTTTGCCAGCTCTCATGGCTGCCAGAGAAATTAGCGTATGCCAATGGTCGACAGTCCCGCATACGACGACATCGACATTCCTCTGCTCCATCACCTTTCGGAAATCCTTGAAGGCCTTGGCCTTGGGCCATTTAACCTTGGCTTTAGCCAACTGAGCATCGTCGACATCGCATACTGCGACCATCTCTCCGTAGTAGGCTGCCGCATTTCCGACCCCGGTTCCGCGTCCACCGCAGCCGACTAGGGCCACGCCGATTTTCTCGTTGGCCGATTTGGAATATTTTCCTGCGGTCTGAGCCAAGCACTCTTCGACGTACCAAGACGGTAGGGCGGTTGCTCCAGCAACGACGGTTGCGTTTCTAATGAACTTTCTGCGATTCATGGGGAAATGGGATAGCTGAGATTGTGCGGAGAATCATCTCCGTCGATCGAGGAATTGCAAGTCAGCTCTGGTGGTGACGATGAAGGTCTTGCCAGTATGCGGAAATTTCATCGCGGAATGAATTTGGCCGCTCGGA
>DKNL01000091.1 GCA_002474325.1 Opitutales bacterium UBA7389 | reverse complement strand
GCATCGGAAACCATGCTGCGTCCGTCGAATATCAGTTCGTCGTTGCCTCCCACGGCATTGATGTAAATGGTCGGGCAACCGAGACGTTTCGACGTTTCGCTAATCAAAGTTTGCCGTACTTGGGCCTTGTCGATGTGCCAGGGGCTGGCAGATAGGTTGATGTGCAAGTCCAGGGATTGGCTTTCCAGGGCTTCCAAAGGTGAATAAGAATATAGAGGGCGGGCTGAGACTTCAGAGAGAGTCCAGATATCTTCGCAAATCGTGACCGCTACGTGTTGACCAGCGATTTCCGTGACAAGCGGTTCCGTAGCCGCTTCAAAATAGCGATCCTCGTCGAAGACGTCGTAGGTAGGTAGCAGGCATTTGCGCCCAGTTGCTTGAACTTTCCCATTGGAGCATATCGCGACAGAATTATAGAAGTGGCCCCCCGACTCATTCGGGTTGGGCTCCACGTATCCTATGATGGCCGGTACATCCCCAGTTTTCGCTGCGATGGCCTCAAGCGTTGCTAAATTGTCGGGAACAAACCTCTGCTTGAAGAGCAAGTCTCGCGGAGGATACCCAGTGATCACTAATTCCGGAAACACTACGATATCAGACCCATCTCCATGGAGTCGGTTGTAGGCATCTAGAATCCTTTCTCCGTTGTTTTTTAGATCCCCAACGGTGGTATTGATCTGGGCTAGGCCGATTTTCATTAAGAAGGCTCAGAAGTGAACGCCTCATGCCAGAAAGGGCAAGCCCTAGAGATAGCAGGGTAAGATCGATAGGAGCAGGATTCGAGGTTTCGTTTGCCTTGGCCAAGTTCTCTTTGTTATTTGAATCGGCTAATTTGAGTCTGCTATTTCAATAAATCGATAGTTGCGGATTACCCATGAGTTTTATACTGGCATCAGCATCGCCAAGGCGAAAGGAGCTACTTCAGCGGATCGGGGCTCGATTTGATATCATTCCTGCCGAGGTCGAGGAGTTCGAAGAGGGCCATGCGAATCCGGAAGCAATGGTGCGCGAAAATGCGGCATTAAAGGCGGACTGGGTAGCTCGGAAGCATCCTGATCGATTTATTCTTGGTTCAGATACAACTGTGCACCTCGATGGAAAAGTTTTGATCAAGCCGGCCAATTTGGAGGAGGCGAAGCGGATGTTGGCCAGGCTTTCAGGACGTACCCACGTTGTATATACGGGAGTTTCACTTCAGTGCCAGGATCAGGGTATCGAGGAAACCTTTGGGGTTCGTAGTGAGGTGACCTTCAAATTATTCGATGATGAGACGATCGATCGCTATTTTGAGATCGTCAATCCGCTGGACAAAGCTGGGGCCTACGGGATTCAGGAGGGTGGGGGATTGATCATCGATAGCTTCCAGGGATCCCACTCAAATATCATGGGATTGCCAATCGATGAAACAAAGCGTATGCTTGAGCGTCATAATTTGATTTGAGCGTTTCCTCATGAACCTTGAGCCTCGAGAAAAGCCGAAAAGCGATAGGCCCGTCGCCAGTGACCACATGCTGGCTCGGACCTTGCTGGAGCGACGACTTGTTTCGAGAAAGTCGTTGATTGCAGGGCTGATTGGTACGGTTCTATTCCATTTAATTGGGATATTATGGGTGCCGGAGGACATTTTCACAACAGAGCGAGGGGAGATTGTTAATCGCTATCGAGACTTCGAGATCGAACTGGAGCCCCCAGAAGAGGAGGAGCCTGAGCAAACCTACACCCAAACAAATCCGGATGCTCCTGAGAACGAGCCGGATGATGCCGACACTTTTGCCGCCCGCAGCCAACAGGCAGCTCAGGAGGAGTTGCCTGACGAGATCGATCCCGAGAATCGTCCTTCCTCGGAAAGTGATAACGATATCGAGACGAACCAATTTATTGCTGGCGATCTGAGTCCGCCAGAATTTTCGCCTCCTCCTGCTCCCTTATCCCGGGAATCGAAGGAAAACGAGCCGAGCGAGCCTCAGCCATTGATTACTCCAATTACGCCGGCCCAACCTTTAGCGAAGCAAATCCCTATTCCTGGCGAACAGGAAGAGCGGGATCCTGACGAGACTGGTTTGGCAGAGGTGGATCACGATGAGACGGATACCCCGACCAATGTGAACGAGTATATTCAAGGGGAAGCTGAAGAAGGTGAAGAGGATGCTCAGGAATTTGCTACCTTGCGGCCTGTGGTTAATCCCCAAAATCCCCAACAAGTTACTGATGCTTCGCAACCTTCGCCGCGACCACGTCCGCGATTGCCGAAAGTGGCGCCGGGACCCGTCCGCAACCATGCTCTCGGTGTATCCCGAACGGGAAGAATCGCAATTGATGCCAAGTTCAGCGAGTTTGGCGAATACATGGAACGGCTGATCGAGGCAGTTAGTGCTCACTGGAATTCATTGGCGAACGAGGCGACGGTGGACGAGCGACGGACAAAAGCTGTGATCAAGTTCGTGTTGGATAAGAATGGATACGTTCGAGATATGGAAAATATGCCTGGAACCACTTCGAAGTTCCTCGGCATTTATATGGCTCGAACTGCGGTTGAGAACGGAGCTCCGTATGGACCGTGGACACCAGAAATGGTGGAGGTTTTCGGCGACGACGAAGAAGTAACATTC